>JAFZFY010000357.1 GCA_017555665.1 Pseudomonadota bacterium
ACAAGGGGGGCAAGCCCCCTTGTCGAGGTCCAGACGGTCAATTTTATGTCTCGGATGAGTTTTTTCGGTGTATAAAAACTGTGTTATACTGTGCGATGGCTCGGAATGCCTTGCAAAAGGCGGTTGTCGTGAATGTTCTTTTAGAAAGAAATCAGTTCCAACCAACTATAGGGCCACATTTGGGTGTTACAGCACTGTACTGACTATATTAGGAGAGATCATCATGCGTCATATTCGAATATATTTAATAAGTCTTTGTTTGATGATGGTCACTGCATGTGATGATTCGGATCCATCCAAAGGATGCAAGAAAAATAGCGATTGTTCAGATGCAGAGCAGGTATGCAATACCCACACGGGCAAGTGTGAAGCGCAAACCTCGCAAGAAAATAAATGTCATTCGGATGTAGATTGCCAAAGCAGCAGCGAAACGCCCATTTGCAATACGGTCACGGGCAAGTGTGAAGCGCAGACCTCGCAAGAAAATAAATGCCAGTCTGATGTAGATTGCCAAAGCACCAGCGAAACCCCCATTTGCAATAAGGTCACGGGCAAATGTGAAGCGCAAACCTCGCAAGAAAACAAATGCCATACAGACGGTGATTGCCCGACGGATTCGCCCAAATGCAATGAGGATACTGGCAAATGTGTGGCGTGTTTGCTCAACAACGATTGCACCAATGACGAAAACCCGCGATGTATTCACGAAACAGGCAAGTGTGAAGTTCTGACTTATGGCAAAAAAACATGTCAGACCGATGCGGATTGTACAGATTCTTTTTATTCAAAATGCAATACGGATATCAAGGAATGCACGAGCCCATGTTTGACCGATCAAAACTGTCGGATATGCGCAGAAAATGAAAAGTGCTTGGAATCGGATGTTCCCGTCTGCAATAAGATGAAACATCTCTGTGAAGCTTATGCCGATTGCACGATAGAAAGTTCGAATCCTTGTTATACAAAATGTTCTGATGATAACGCTGAATATTTTGCATGGTTAAACGGAAACCTTATAAATATAAAATGCAAAGACAATAGCTGTGCCGTGAGTGAAAAGAAAATAGGTGTTGAGCCCGATTCGTGTGAAATATACAGCACGCCGCCTGAATCTTGTCAGCCAGAAACAAGCGCGATGCTTTGTTCGCCAAACGGAAAAAGTATATGGTCTTGTGACAGCACAGAACATATATATATTGAAAATCAATGTGATGCAGAAACGGAGCATTGTGTGCAATGTCAAAATCGCGCTGGATGTATGCCGATTGAAAGTTGCACAATAGATTCAACAAAGAATTGTAATTCTGTATGCAATGCGGAAGGCGATGGTTATTATTTATGGGATTTCAACGCGGAAGTCGTATATTTCCATGCCTGTCCTCAAAATGATTGCATCCATATTTGCGGAACCGCTGAATGCAAGACTGGCGCGGGCTTCCACATCGGGGAGTCTTGCGAGGATACTTTAAAATATTGCACAGCAAAGGGAGATTTTGCGTTTACTTGCAGCGATGGCAAGGTCGTTCAGAAAGCGTGCGCGAACAGCGATTGCGTTTATGATTCTGGCAGCAACGAGATTACCTCATGCACCGCTGAATAACGATATGCGTTGCGCGGCGTATGCCGTCAGGCATAGCCGCGCCAATGCGAGCCGTATGCGCTGCAGGCGCATAGGCGAGCCAAACATGGCAAAAATAGCTTGAAAAAATCGCCTAAAACGTAGAAAAATGCGTAATTTTCGTGTGCAGCGGACTGCCACGGCTTTATTTCCCTTAACGCACTTTTTTAAGGTTGTTGTATGCGATATTCACAAGCGCTTATTCCCACTCGCAAGGAAACTCCCGTCGATGCTGAACTTCCCAGCCATCGTTTGATGCTTCGTGCGGGCTATATCGAACAGCTCACTGCCGGCGTTTACACGCTGATGCCGCTTGCGTGGCGCAGTGTGCGCAAGATTGAGCAGATTGTTCGCGAGGAACTCGATGCGGCTGGGGCGCAGGAAATTCTGCTCCCGATGGTGCAGCCTGCCGAAATCTGGAAACTTTCGGGCCGCTGGGATCATTACGGAAAAGAGCTGCTTCGCTTCAAAGACCGCAAGGATCAGGAATTCTGCCTGAGCCCGACGCACGAAGAAGGCGTGACTGACCTCGCGAAGCGTCATATCCGTTCATATCGCGACATGCCCAAGAACCTGTATCAGATTCAGGTCAAGTTCCGCGATGAGTTGCGTCCGCGCGGCGGCTTGATGCGCGGTCGTGAGTTCCTGATGAAGGACGGCTATTCGTTCGATATTTCGTTCGAGGCGGCCGAGGAATCGTACAAGAAAATGTATAACGCCTATACGCGCATCTTCAAGCGCTGCGGCTTGAGCTTCCGCGCGGTGGAAGCCGATTCCGGTAACATCGGCGGTTCGCACAGCCATGAGTTCCAGGTGCTTGCGCAGACTGGCGAGGATCGCATCCTGTCGTGCCCGAAATGCGGTTATGCGGCGAACGAAGAGAAGGCCGAGGTCAAGCGCACGGTGACGGCCACGACGTTTGAGGTTCTCGCGGATACACCGGCCAAGGTCGAAGTGCACACGCCTGGTCAGCATTCAATCGACGAAGTGGCGGCGTTCCTCAAGATTCAGCCCGAGCAGTCGATTAAGACGCTCGTTTATCTGGCCGATGGCGAGCCGGTTGCGGTCCTTCTGCGCGGCAACGACAGCCTCAATGAAATCAAGCTCACGCGTTTGCTCGGCTGCGAGAACCTCGTCATGGCGAGTGATTCTGCGGTCAAGGAAGTCATGGGCGCGGAAGTCGGTTCGCTTGGTCCGTGTGACGCGAAGATTCCCGTTTATGCCGACCTCAATGTCGCGACGATGCACGACTGTGTGTGCGGCGCGAACCACACCGATTACCACTTCATGCACATCGAGCCGGGCCGTGATTTCCAGGCAAAGGCGATTGCGGATCTCGTTTTGGCGCAGGAAGGCGATGCTTGCCCGCATTGTGGCGAGGCGCTTCAGGCGTTCAAGGGCATCGAAGTTGGTCATGTTTTCTTGCTTGGCACGAAGTACAGCGAGCCGATGGGCGCGACATATCTCGATGCCGCCGGCGATTCACATCCCTGCGTGATGGGTTGTTACGGTATCGGCGTTACGCGCGTACTCGCCGCGGCGATTGAACAATATAATGATGAAAACGGCATCAATCTGCCGACCGTGATTGCGCCGTTCCAGGTCATTATCGCGCCGATGCTCATGAAAAATGAGACCGTCGTTGCTGCAGCCGACAAGATTTATGCCGAGCTCGAAGCGGCTGGCATCGAATGCCTCTATGACGACCGCGATGTCCGCGCAGGCGTGAAATTCAAGGATGACGACCTCCTCGGCGTGCCGTATCGCATCACAATCGGCGAGCGCAATCTGAAAGAAGGCCTTGTCGAGTTCAAACATCGCGCCGATGCCGATAACACGAAAGTCGCTGTTGGCGATATCGTCGAGTTCGTCAAAGCGCGTGTTCGTGCGGATTTGGAAGCTGTCAAAGGTTAAGAACGATTGTTTGTGATGTGGTGCACGGCTATTGGCAAAGCCAATACGCCGCGCGTTGTGTTTGTGTCGCGAAGGGGCAATTCGGATGAATGTTGAAAATATTGTGATTGGGCGGCGCGAATTCGCTATCGAGATGCGCATGATTCCACAGCAGGATTTGAAGTTCTATGTGGATAATCCTCGCGTGTATTGTGCGCTGACGCGAGAGACAGGCCATGAGCCGACACAGGAAGAGATTGAACAGCTTCTCTGTGGTATGGAACATGTCAAGCAGCTCAAGAACTCGATTTTCTGCAACGGTGGACTGATTGAGCCGTTGTTTGTCCAAGATGGCTCGATGATTGTTCTGGAGGGCAACAGCCGCTTGGCGGCTTATCGATTGCTCGCGCAAGAAGCGCCTGAAGTCTGGAAAGAGATTCCCTGCCGTGTTTTGCCTGCCGATATGGACGGGTCTGCAATCTTTTCTTTGCTCGGACAATATCACATCATTGGGCGCAAAGACTGGGAACCCTTTGAGCAGGCGAATTATTTATACAGGCGGCAACAGGAAACAGGGCTTTCGATACAGGCTATGGCGAGTGAACTCGGCATTTCCACGCAGAAAGCGAATAAATATGTTCAGACGATAGAATTTATGATTCATCACGACGATCTGAACGAAAAACATTTCGGGAGTTATGACAAATACCTGAAAGATACTGCGCTCAAAAAGGTCCGCGAGACAGAAAAAGACCTCGACAAGACCGTTGTGGAAGCCGTTAAAAATGAGGATGCCAAGGCATCGCAGGAAGTGCGCATGCTCAAGGAAACGGCGCGTGTCGCTGCCGAAGGCGATGACGATGCCCAAAAAGTTCTCAAAGAAATCGCTTCGGGCGCGATTGATATTCGCGACGGCCATTCGCAGATTGAAAACAGCGGTAAACTTGAAAACGTCATGGGAAAACTGAGACGCTTCAATCGCGATATCAATGCCGCTGGATTTGAAAATCAGCTTGTAACACTTGAGAATACGGAAGAGATTATTGCGCGCATAGACCGCATTATCGAGCGTTTGCAGGCTTTTAAAGAACAGCTGGGTGGGAAAAGTTAGGCAGTAGGCAGTAGAAATTAGGCAGTAGGCCGTCGTTGGCTGCACAGAGATTTTTGCGCTGAGGCGATTTGAGTTGTCAGTGGGCAGTTGTCAGTGGGCATAAGCAATTGGTCATTGCGGTATACTGAGAAGATTTGTTCAAGGAGTGAGAAAATGGCGAGACGTGCTTTGTTATTCTGTGGTTTGATGTTTGCGCTTACGGCTTGTGCCCCAAATGTTGAGGCACCAAAGAATGCAACGCAAGAGGGGGCTTCCGCGCAGAGCGAGGCTGGTGTGGCGAATAGCTCTGAAGCCAAGGCGTTGGATCCAGAAGTTGCTGATAGACTCATTCAATCGCTCAAGTCTCGCTGGGACTCATTGATTCAATTGGGGCAAGAAGAGGGTGGTATTGCCGTTGGTATCGTGGTCGATGGTCAGGTGGCTTTCACACACTGCATGGGGGTGACGAATATTGGAGAGGAGGGCAAACCAATTACGCCCAAAACAATGTTCAATGTTCGTCCAAGCAATCCCTTTAAGATTTCCAATGACTTTACGATGTTTACCGCTGATGGCTTTAAGAGTGCAGGTGTCACCGATATCGCATTTTCGCCAGAGGAATCGTTCGCGCATCCTTTTGATATGTCAGACATAGATCCGAATGATGAGGACAAGGATGAAGTCACGGTAATGCCGTTCAAAGTTACGGAGACGAAAGATGCGCTTTGGGCAAATCTGGATGGCGTGATGCAATATCTGATTGCTCATCCGTCAACAGATGGTATGGTTAAGGAATCGTTGGATAATTTTAGTGAAGAAGTTCTCAGAAGTATGATGTATGGCAGTGGCTATACAGTTTCTGTAACTACCGTGCCATCTGAAAAAACATATATCGTTATATTGGAAAATTCGGTAGATTTAGGTGTCGATTCATTTGAATCGGGTCTGTGGCTAGCATTGATGCCTGATAAATACGTTTCGGATGATAGAGAGATAGAGGAGATGAATCCTAGTGAACGCCGAATCTATTATGCAGTGAATGAAAAGTATGGCAAGGACTTGGTAGGACAATATAAATGTGAAGAAGGTTATCGTGATTTCCGAATTAAATGGGATGGTGAGTATAATGTATTGGAAACAGATCATTGGCGTTCGCGCATTTCCGCATTTGATACGTATGAGGCGGGTTCAGAGTCGGTCAATGAAAATGGGGAACTTGAGATTGATGGTGCAGTGACTACATATAAACTGATGGATGCCCCGGCAGTGCGTACCGTACTCATTCCGGAATATGACGAGAATAAAAAGATTTTATCCATCGCCGTGGGTGAGGAGCGAGATGATTATGAAAAACTTGAAGAGACGATATATCACTTTAGAATGGTAACGCCGATTACGACGTGCAGGGCATTACGGTAAGTAATCGTGCAGAAATCGCTTGGCTAATATTGCCCTTACAAGGGATTCTCTTGTAAGGGCAATCCGTATGATTTAGTTTTTTACTGTTGTGTTTTGGTGTGTTGAAATAAAGAAGGACTTGAAGACAATGATTGTTCAAAGACATTTTTTAGCTTGTGCTGCCACCATGATGATTGTCATGTTGGTATGCGTGCCTGGTTATGCTTTCGCCTCTTGTGGCGGCGCGAGTGTTCACAATGAATTGTTTTGGTATGCAATTTTGATTGGTTTTCTCTGCGATATCATAGCAGTACATCCCCTCGTTTCTGCAATATATCTTAAAAAGATGGTGCCTAAAGAAAAGCATTCAAATCTGGCATGCGTCTTTAGATATGTCATTATGAGCATGTGTGTTATCAATATTGTGCTGACAGGCTGGGCACTGCTGGGGTCTGCGTATAACTATCCATCAAGTGACCTCATGACAGTGCTCACTCCGCTTTATATCAATGCTGCAGTGATGGTATGTGCCGCAGTGAATGTTTATAAGGCTCGTAAGGCATCCAGTCATCTGGCCAGCGAGTTGCCTGAGGATTTGTGGGGGGATTCTGAAATACAAACAAGAGCGAAAAACTTAATTGATGTGCATTATGCATATCGGTTTGGCTTAGAATTGATTGGTTTGATTGCAGTCATTGTTTTTCTTGTGACGGTTAATTTTTTTGAATGTATGATGGAGTTAGAATATTTTGGTATTTTCCTGCTAATTAGTATTCCTGCAATCATCATTATTGGCATCACATTGTTTTTTATTCCCAAGCATATTGAACGGACGCTTTCGGATGCGCTTAAATCATTGAGCGAAAAAAGTAGAGAGGTGTCGTGACACGTCTCTCGTGACACGCCTCTGGCGCGGCGTATTGCAGATAGCCGCGCCTACGAGCCGTATGCGCCGCAGGCGCATAGGCGATGTTATAAAGAGACGTGTCGTGACACGTCTCTTGCGCGGCGTATGCGAAGCATAGCCGCGCCCACGAGCCGTTTAAACCGTCCTCATCCTGAGGTCTGGCTGTACGAAGAGGACCTTTGTGTCTGCGGGGACGGAGTAGGTGAGCCAGACGTTTGAGCCGATGACGGAGCGCGCGCCGACGACGGTTTGACCGCCGAGAATCGTGGAATTTGCGTAGATGGTCACGTCGTCTTCGATGGTGGGGTGGCGTTTGGCGCAGTCGTTTTTGTCGGGATCGGGGATGCTGAGCGCGCCGAGCGTGACGCCCTGATAGATTTTGACGCGGCTGCCGATGACCGTTGTTTCGCCGATGACGACGCCGGTACCGTGGTCGATGAAGAGCGCGGGGCCGATGTCTGCGCCGGGATGGATGTCGATGCCGGTGCGGTTGTGCACATATTCGCTCATCATACGCGGCAGGATGGGAACGCCTTGAGTGTGCAGGTTATGCGCGAGGCGATAGACCGTGAGCGCGCGGAAGCCGGGGTAAGCGAGGATGATTTCGGCGTAGCTTTTGGCGGCGGGGTCACCGTGATAGGCGGCATGAAGGTCGGTCAAGAGCAGGCTGCGTATCGCGGGGAGCTGGCGCAGGAATGTGTCTACGATCTGGTTCGCGAATGCGCATGGATTTTCTGCGGCTTGGGGGAGTTTCATGCGGTTTTGCGGGTAATGGTTGGCATATTCGAGGCAGCAGGTGACGAGGTCGGTCAAGGTCATGCGGACTTCGGAGAGCTTGTTCCCGATCTCATAATTCAGGTCGCTTCGATTGCGCACGCAGTCGATCAGGCCGGGGTAGAGCAGGCTTTCGAGCTTGTGCGTGAGGTCGTTCATGCAGTCGCGCGTGGGCAGACGCCAGGCTTGCATATTTGTGAGGTCGGGATGCTGCTGATAGGAATCGAGCAGGTCTTCAACGATAGATTTGAGATCGTTCATGGGGGGACTCTTGACTATTCTTTAGGTTTTTCAATGACAAGGTTGACGCGTTTGATGCCAATCGACTTGAGCATATCGAGTGCCTCTATGACTTGGCCGTGTCGAGTCCTGTGATCTGCCTTGACGTTGACGTTCATATCTGGGGCAGAGAGCAGCTTATCGGCAAGGTAGAGTTTGAGGTCGTCACTGGTCTGGGCAATCGCGGTATCTGAGCGGTACAGCGAGCCTTTTTCGTCGATGAGGAGCGTGATATTTTCTGTGGGCGTGGGCGTTTCGGTCGTTGAGGATTTGGCGAGTTCGATGTCGATGATTGCTTCTTCGAGTTCTGTTTTATCCTCAGCAAATGTCATCGTGAGAAGCAGGAACACGAGGAGCAGGAACACGACATCGATGAGCGGGGTGATGTCGAGAGACGGTTTATGGCTGGCCTGTGAGCGTGTGAGGTTCATGATCGGTCGGCCTCTTGATCGCTTTCGTCGTCTGCGCGGTTGCAGTCTTTCTTGCGATCGGCTTTGCGGTCTTTCTTTCGATCGGCGGGGTCACGGTCGCTTTTTGGATCGTGTCTGTCATCGTTTTGAGCGGCGCGAGGTGTCGGATTTTCGGCTGAAACATGGGGTGTGAGCGTTTCGGAGCGTGCCGGAGGCGGCGCGAGTATATCGACGATTGCGGTGGCATGATGCTCGAGCGCGAGCCATAGCCTGTCGAGTTTTGATTCGAGATAGCGGTGCATCAGGAATGCGGGAATGGCGACACAGAGCCCCGCTGCCGTTGTGAGCAAGGCTTCCCAGATGCCGCCTGCGAGCATGCCTGGATTTGCGTGAACGCCAGCGGCGTATTCATCGGCGAGATTGCTGAATACCTGGATCATACCGGTGACGGTGCCGAGGAGACCGAGCATCGGGGCGATGCCTGCGATCGTGCCGATCGCTGGGATAAAGCGGTTCAGGGCGGAGAACTGACGCTTGCCTTCGTCATTGACGGCTTCTTGGAGGCTCTCGCGGGCGAGCTTTTTGTGGCTGATCGCGCACTTTGCGAGCTCTGCAAGGGCGCCGGGATGGCTGTCGCAAAGCGTGAGCGCGCGTTCGTATTGCCCCTCATTCAGGGCATCTGTCAGTGGTTTTGAGAGGGATTCTGTCTGTTTTGCGGCTTTGTGGAGGGCGATGATGCGCTCCACAAACAGGGCGATCGCCACAAGCGAGCAAATAAAGATAAATATCATGAGTACGCCGCCTTTCATCAGAAAGGTCAGCGCTTTGGAGAAAAATTCAGTCATAGTCAGCGTGTTCTGCTTCGGGCGGCGAAATGTCCGCCAAAAATAATAATTTATTGAATTTTTGGGCGTTCAACAACAGGTTTTACGCGCGAAAGCGTACTTGTGTGACGATTCAGACTATGAAGTCATGCTGGGCTTTGGGGGAAAGCGATGCGATGTTTAAGTATCCGCTTTTGAATCTTCTGGTTTGACTCGGATGATGAGCGCATAGAGAAATTCATATTCGAGGTAATGAGATCTTAAAAAATTCTCAAATTCGATTCGGTCTGAATCTGATTGATATTGTTTTTCTATATTTTTCTTGATATTTGATTTTCTGAATTTTAGAACGGCGGTAAAGATCATGAGCATCAATAATATTGAGCCGATCGACTGCAGTACAGAGAAGGCTGTGAAACCTAGATAATATAGAATCAGGCCTGCGCTTGTGGCTGCAAATAGCAAGCATTCGATGGTGGATGCAATATATATTTTGGCGAGTTTTTCATCGTTTGATGCGGCAATTTTATCGAGATCACTCATAAATTTACAGCAAAAGCTCGCCTCTTTGGGGCGGGATATGGGAGGGGATCCGTGTAATTGTTTTTGAAAAAGCAGTCAGTTCTTTAGAGAAGTTTTCAAGATCGTCAGGATGATCTGAGATCGCGAGAATGATATCGCCGCCGCCTGCGCCAGAAGTTTTGACCGTGACATGATGATTGTGAGCGATTGCTGAGATGTCGTTCATGATATCAGGCCAGACGGGGAGCATTAGGATATCTCCGAGGGATCGCAGCAAGGGGGGGATGTGGTGCAAGATATCGAGAAATGCAGAGGTGTTGGCAGCGCGGACGCATTTCGCGAGTTCGATATAGGTTTCTCCGAGTGCCGACAGGACAGACTGATAACGGGCATCGTGCTGTGCGCGCCGGGCTGCCTCGATGTATTGGAGCGTGGGGGCCGGGGTGTGCAGCGAGAACACGGCGAAATGCGGCAGGGCTGATGTCTCAATGCGTTCGATATCAGGCTGGTGCGGGCAATTGCTGGCGAGGATACATCCACCTGCATAACTTGCGATGATATCGATGCCAGACCCCATCTGGTTTTGTATATCGCGATGCATACGGATCATATCTGAGATGCGTGGTCGACATCGGAGATATTCGCAGGTTGCGAGATTCATGGCGACAATGGCGGCTGCACTGGAGCCAATGCCGAGCTTCCGGTCCTGGTCATCAAAAAAACTGTCGAGCGAGATCTGGATGGATGCAGAGTTGCCGGTCAGCTCACGGAATAACTGTTCAAATTTATATTCCAGTGAAAAAATATGGTCAGATTTGCAAGACTCGGCTGCCGCATGGAGAGGATCACAATGAATGGTAACCTGACAGGTTTGCGGGAGTGCGGCTGCAAGTCCAGGAAAACCGTCCATGACGGCATATTCGCCAAAAATAAGGGCTTTGGCATAACCAAAGCCCTTAAAGGTGATTGGAGACATTAATTCGCAGCCTGTTGCTCTTGTTTGAGAAGTGCTTTGGCGCGTTCCTCTTTGACGGCCTGTTTAAGCAGGAAATAATCGCGGACCTGGGTACGCCGTTTCATCTCTTCGATAAGGTTTCCCTTTGCATATTCCTGCATGGCGGCTTCACTGGCGAAAATCGGTTCGAGGGAGGTGTTGATATTGTCGAGAAGCCAGTCTGTTCTCCAGACATTATCACTTTCCTTGATCATCGTGATGCTGTAGTTATCGAGATTTCGTTCAATGGTGACGATATTGGGCGTTTCATTGGAAGCGATCTCTTCTTTAACCGTCAGAGCGGAGACTGTATTTTTATTAAATACAAGTTTCTCTGGTTTAAAGATATAATTAAACAGATCAAATTCGTTATGGATGGGGACATCTTTGAGGACATTCACGCCCGTGCGGAGCCTCATTTGTTTGTGTTCGATGGGATCAAAGTAGTCAACAATGATCTGGTCGATGTGCTTGAGCGCGTTAAAGGCATCAACGAACTGTCCCTTGCTCTGTGCATCCAAGGCATTCCAGATAGCCTGTTTGTCGCACTGAGTGCCTTCCGGGAGCACGACGCTGTCATCCTCGATCTGCCCGCAAGCTTCAACGGCGGTGCGAAAGTCGACGTATGCTTTGGAGGCTTCGGTTTTGGTTTCATTGACCTCAGCGGAGCAGGCTGAAATCATAGATATGGTCATGAGACCGACGATAAGAGTGATGAAATTCCGCATTTATATCTTCACTGTATGAGAGGCAAGAATGGGAAACTCAGTCTTCCATTTTGAACTGCATGGAAAGAGGAAACTCAAGGATGCATTTATTATTCATGTCACAGACGTCACGCCAGTATTTCATGACCTGATAGGGTTCCATGGAGAGCGTGATTTCAAGCTCGATCTGCTGATAGCTGTCCACATATTGTCTGAGATCGCCGATATTGAATTCGGAGAACATGACATCCTGACCGGAAAGCTTGCTGCTTGGCACGACAAGCCAGTAAATGGAGGGGGCATCTTCTTCTTCAACGAGGAAGATATTGACCGATTTGAGCATGTCGAGGCTGTAGGGGATCCCGTCGATATTTGCCATCTCTGGGGCTGAAATCCAGGCTTCTGCAAGCGTCATGGAGGACAGGGCATTGAGAGGTCGGTCAAACTGAAAGCGTTGCCTGATCGTGACTTCGCTGCCGTCAAGCGGCAGTTCCGAAACATTGAGCTGGACGGTGGTGCTTACAGAGTCGTAATGCGTCTCTGAAGCACATGCGCTGAGCAAGGTGAATCCAAATAAGGCAAAAAGTAAGAATAAAAGCTTTTTCACGACATACCTCCCAAAAAGCCATCATGCCGATTCTAGCAAATCTGCGTACAAATCGCAACGACTTTAGCATGTCCGCACGGGGCTGCGCTCATGCGCTGATCATGGGCGTTTTCTGATTCATATCTCGCTTATCGTGCAGCCCCTGCATGCAAATCGGCAAACGTAAGCCTTTGGCGCGGGAAACAAAACGACACAAGTTGTGAATCGCTATGGATGGTTTGCGGAATCGGAAAGTCGGTGCCATTGGGCTTCGCTTTCGCCCAGAGGCCAGTCGGGAGGGATACGGATTTCGAGGCTGATTTGACCGGATGCGTCGGTCATGCCTTCATAGCGCTTGCTTTCGCGCATGGGATGTTTCAGTTCGTATTCAAAACGAGTGCTTGCGATCGGGCGGCGATAGATATCCGTCATGATGCCCTCGATGCGCATGACGCGGTCTCGAAGCAGCCGGGCAGGGACTTGCCCGGTGCGCGTAAATTCAAAATCGTTATCCTTCGAATTTCGCGCCTGCGGTGCCGGCGACGTGTGTGGGGGCGTATTGACCTGTCTGTCGACGGCATTAAAGCTGAAGTCATTGAGCGCGGTACCGTCTTTTCCCCAGCCATAGATCGTCAAGGAGCGAGCCTGGCCGCCGAGTTCGACGGGATACCAGCGGCCGTGATGGTAGATCTCTGCAAACGCGTGCACGGTATTGCCGACGATGCGAGTCTTGTAGCCCATATATCGGGATAGAACCATGAACAGCACGGCGCGATGCCTGCAAAGCCCTTTTTCTTCCCGAAGGAGGCGGCTTTCCAGCGTTTCTCCCGTTCTGGGGGCTTCTGTAAGGGGGGCGCTGTGAAATGCCTGAAAATAGCGGATCAGTTCCACCAGCGGATCCTGGGTGTGCCGGAGGCGCTTGAGTGCCGGCGTTTTGCTGATCAGTGCCTCGATTTCCTGGGTCTGTGCCTTGGTGAGCGTATTCGCGCCTCTGACCGCGCCCCGAAAAAACTCGGCTTTCTGCGGTGGGAGCGTATTCTCGTGAGATGCCGTGTCATAAGCGACTTGATAGATGCCGCGCATCGGAAATGTGACGATATAAAGATCATCTTCCATGCATCGCCAGAGCGTGAGCGGCTGCGGGCGGCCGGTGGATGCTTCCGTGGCTTGTATCTGCGTGATCTGCATTTCGGAGGCATCCCCTGGAAGAATGGCATGATCAGTGGCAGTCATATCAAGCGTGAGCTTTGCCATTCGATAGGTCGCGTCGGGGATAGACGACGGTTCGGGAATATAAAGGCTGCATTGATCTGTATGCGTCGGTATGCCAAGACTGAAACGGGCCGTCTCGTTAGGGGTGAGGTGGATCTTCGTAAAAACTGTCTGCCGTTGATAGATTCCGACAGCCGGCAGAAAAGGGTCGTTGAGCGACAGATCCCCGGCGACCTGGGTTTCGGTATCGAGATGAAGCGCGTTTGGCAGCCCGGTGCCGAGCCCGATCGCCCCCGGTTGGGCTGTCGTTTCGGGCGGCGTGATCGTATGGATATCGAAATATTCATACGGCACTTGGGCTGTAAGCAATATATATGAATATATATATATCGGCAGGCGTCTGGCTGTCATGAGGCTTATTCTGTTAGACTGAAATATATGGATCCGTGCACGATTCCGGTGAGGGATGATTCTAAAAAATAATATGGCGTTCTGGATCTTTTTATCTTGGGAGGGGGATGAATCCCCCTTCGCGGCTATGTGCTCGCCCTTGCAGAAGACGTGTCGTGACACGTCTCTGCTGGGCTGCGCGCATACGCCGCTACCCCCTCGATGATTTATATAATTGCGGCGTACATTCCATAAAACTGCCGATATATTCTCTTATCGGCAGTCTGAATCATGCGGTATGTCTAAATGTTGAGCAGCGCATTTTCCGTTTCTGCCGTCGATTCTCCACGGGCTTTCTGCATGCGGAGCTTTTCTTCAAGAACGGGACGCTTGAGGATCTGGTTGCCAGAGGCAAGAAGTTTCTCGATCTTGGTTGAGGCTTCATCATATTTTTCAGCATCAATGTCGAAGCTGATGTTGAGAAGCGTCATCTTTTCGCTTCTTACGCCTCGTAGCATCAGGCTTTGGTGCAGCTTTTTGGCCTCGTTGAGATCTGCGCCTCTCAGGAGCAGGCAGGTGTCGACATCGATGTCCTCTTTCTGCTTGATATCAGCTTCTGAACTGGCTGTTTTGAGCGCCTGGATGGCATCAAGCTGTTTTCCGGCTGCCATGAGATAGGTGGCTTCGAGCCGGAGGTATTTGACTTTTTCGGGGCGTTCGATGGGAACACTGTTGATGATGTCTTCGAGCCTTGCGACGGCATTGTCAAAATCGCCCATGCGTTCGAAATTCTGTGCGAGTTCGAGATCGATATCTTTACGCGCATTTCCTGTCGCTTTAACGAGGTGTGTGACGAGGATCTTGCTCGCTTTTTTGACGAGGTGGTTGCGTCTGTAGAAGTTGAGCAGATCATCGACCTGCATGGAGTTTCTGAATGCCTGCTTGAAATACTCTTCGGCCTGCTGCATAGATTTATTCTTTTCAAAGAGTTCGGCGAGCTTTGTAAAGAGTACAGCCTGGTCTGCCGAAGGCAGGGATTGCAGTGCCGGGGATATGATCTGCGCGATGAGTTCTTCGTTATCGATGGCTTCCGCGCATTCCCGGATCAGCGAGTCGATTTGAGTGCTTGTCTTATCCGCTGGTGTTGCTGTGGATGCAACAATGGGCGGCGTGTTCGGGGTTTTGTTGATCTCGATGGCTTTAGGCGGCTCAGCCTGGCGCGGCAGCCAGAGGTCTTCCAGAATCCTGTACTGGTCAGAACCGGAGACGATTGTCTTGACGAGTTCTTTTGCCCGTGCCTCAAGCGTGGTGCCCTTGACATCGTAATAACAGGATTCTCCAAGCAGGTTTGCTGCATCGCTGTTTCGGTTCAGGGAAATCAGAAGCTCTGCGCGACAAAGCCGTGTCGCTGCATTGGCGAACTTGGAGGTTTCCGTGTTGAGCTGTTCAAGGAAGTAGACGAGCTGATCCTTGTCCACGTTTGCGGCTTCTGCTTTATCGAGAAGCTGTTTGAGAACTGCGGGAATGACGTTCTCATCGTCTTTGACGATCAAGTCAAAGAAGAAGCGTATTGCATCGGAATCGAAGAGATGAATAAGGGAAAATGCCAAGGATTTGAAGGCATAGCTGAAGCGTTCCTGGGGTGAAAGCCTGTCCAGAGGGAACGCCTTGGCGATCTCGACGCATTCGAAGTATCGTTCGAGGCGTTCGAAAGCGCTGAAGCTGCATTTGAATGCTGGGACGTTGTCTGGCGCGGTTTTAAGGAGATTGGCATAGGCTTCTGCGGCCTTGTCCTGATCGTGCAGGATGTTCTGATAGCAGTTCGCGAGGGTCGTCTGGATCTTGGCCACCGTTTTCTTATCCTCGATGTTCGCAATGCCGTCTTCGAGATAATTCGTCCAGGTGCGGAAGGCATCCACATTGTCCTGTACGGTAGTCTTGAACATCGTGAGTCTGAGCTCGCTTGGGGCAAGGCAATAGAGCTGGGCGTGTGCTGCGATAAACACATCCAGTTTGAGATTTGCGCCTTGTCCGAGCAGGAAGCCGAGATATCTTTCCAGCAGGCTTTTCCGGAGCTCGGTCGAAATATCGCGTTCAAGGACGCTCTGATAGAGTTCTTCAACGAAGCTGGACATGCCCACGTTCATGCATTTGGATTCGACGCGCTGAAGGGTGGCAATGGCCTTCATGTCGTCGACGCTTGAGATCAGGTCCCGTATGCCGTCAATCACCATGTCGTTCAGATCGCCGAATTGCAGCAACGTTTCGTAGGTCATCAGGAGTTTGGCTTCGTCGTTTTCGATGGAAAGCCTGTATTCCTTGATGGCTGATTCGAGTGCGGCTCGCTCATCGTCATCCTTGCTGCGGGCGGCTTTGACAGAGCCATAGATAAAGGCGCGTTCCGGTTGCGAGGTGCTTACGGAGAGATTGTAGCACAGATCAATGGCTTTATTGTTCGTGGGATCTGCGGCTGCGGCCTTTTCGGCATATTCGAGCGCGAGCAGGTCATATTTGGGCAGGCGGAGCAGCACGTTTGCGATCCGTATCCAGATTTCGGAGAGATCTTCATTGGAGAGCGATTCTGATTCGAGATCATTGATGGATTCGCGGAACTCGTTGAAGGACTGCAGTTTTGTCGCGATCCTGTACAAGAGACCTTCCATCAGGTTGATCGTCGGGTACTGCACGATCGCATCGCGAAGGATCTCAAGCGCTTGGGGCTGGTCACCCTTGAAACTCTGGATACCGGAATCGATCAGAAGCGACAGGCAGCAGCCGAGAGGTTCCGAACTCGTGTCATACTTTTGGCGGAGTGCGATGACTTTGTCACACTGGGCGTAGTTCACGATATGTGTCGACAGCGTGACGAGCGCGCGCATGCGTTCCAGATCCGTGCTGTTGTCCATCAGGCCGACAATGATCTTATACAGGTTGTCAAAATCATTTCCCGGATACCCTTCGAGCATGCATCGCTCATACAGGCCGATCGCTTCTTCGATATTCTGGCATTTGAACGCCTGGATCTGAGCGCATTCCAGAATAAGGGCACATCTCTGCTGCCGGTCTTCAATGGAATCCCAGTAGTTGTACAGCAATTCGACGAGTTCCGGCCAGTTTTCAAGCGCCCTCAGGTGCCGGTTGATTTCTTCAAAAGCCTCTTTGTTGCCGCTGTTGTAATCCAGCGCTTCTTTGAATGACTCTGCGGCTTTGACATTGTCATTGAGCAGATCGCCGTAGATATGGCCAAGGCATACGCAGAGCTGCGCATGACGTTCCGGCTCGCATGTGTACAAGTCGGAATGGGATTCATAGTGTTCGACAAGTTTCTGATACTCTTTTTCAACGAGCAGCCTGTTGCGCATCCGGATGAAATTCAGGCGTTCATCTGCATTCATGTCGCGCGTTGGAACGGCCAAAAACGGGGAGTTGAGCGGCAGCATCAAGGCCTGGATTTCGTCCAGTTTGCTTTTGCGGTCAAAGATATACTGAACGTTCGGGATATTGACACCTGAACCGCTCGCGAGCCCCACGATGCCGCCGATTTCGGTCTGCATGGTGAGGAGATCGTGCACGAGCTTGCATGTTCCGAGCTCTTCAAGCTGAAGCTCTTCATAAACGCCTGTCGGGTCAAGACGGTCAAGCGATACGTCGATGATCGCCTTGGTGTGGACGGCATGGTTGACATTGAACGCGGACGGATCGTTGCACCACAGCCACAAGAAGAGCTGGTTGATCTTCAGGGCATCCTCTTTGACATTCGCGGATTCCAGTTCGCAGATAAACGCGCGGCGGCTCATGATATCTTCAAAATCATAAGTTTCCTGCAAACCAGTCTGATATTTGAAGTCATTGCAGGCGAGAAGTCGAAGGAGGATCAGCATATGACCGCGGTGATAGCGGCGTTTGTTGCCTGCCTCGATGGGCCTGATCCAGCCGGCATCCACGTAGTCATCCAGACTTTCGCCGATCGTCTCAAGTCCGCGCTTTTTAAGCATGATGAGGAAACCATCCCGGTCAAAAGTTTCGCAAAGCATTGTCGACTGTGCTCGTACTGCGTTCATTGAGAATTGTTCTGCCATCTAACTACCTCACCGTGTGAATGAAGCGCCACATAAATGACGTAAGAAAACCGTAGCATAGCAGCCTGCGGGGAGCACGAACTCTATGCTGATATCGTTTACACTTTTTCTAACAAATTGAATGTTCTCGGCCCGGATCCACATGGGGCGGCGTGTGCCGTCTGCCAAACGGGAAAGGCTTGAAAACTCAGGCTCGCCCTCGGACGATCTGGCTGCCCAATAGGTGAAAAGATCGTGAATGACTGAGGATTCGAGGGTTTCGGTATAGCCGCTCCCGTGCATGACTTTTTTTCCGGGCAGGGCATGGGTGACCGTGACTTCGCCATTCAATGCGCGCGCCTGATCCGTTTCTGGATCCGTGCACACGAAACAGCCGGCATTGTGTTTTTGAAGCACATCGCCTTCGAGGACATCAAGGCCGTGGGCGCGATATCGCCTCGCAATCGTCAGGTTGAATATGGCCGACTGAAGTGCGCTGACATACAGCTTCTTCATCTGGTGGCTGGCGCGCCCGCCGCTTAGAATGCGAATGCCTTGCGCGACATTCGAGCCGTCAAAGCCGAATCGCTGTTTTCCGAAGTAATTGAGAAAACCATCTCTGGAAAGCGCGTCACATGCCTGGGCAATCTCCTGGTCGCTCGCCGTGACATCGTAGAGGTTGACTGCAAATCGATTTCCTCTCAGATGGCCCATGCGGAGCTTGTTGGTGTGCCTGGAGACATCCAGCACGCGCATCCAGCCGTAGTCATTGAGCGCTTCGATGGCTTCTTTGCCGTCCTCCGGCGTCTGGACGCTGATCCACTGGCGTGTGATCGCGTTGACATCTTTCTTGCCGGCGCAGCCGACATGAATCTCCTTGACGTTGAATGCTTTTTCGACGGCTTTGGTCACATCCTGGCTCGAACGGCCCTCTTTCTCAATCCAGAGGTAGAGATGCTCTCCGCTGCCGCAAGGCATATAGGCAGGAATCTCGGTGACGCGGAAATCCTGCCTCGCTGCGCCCATGTCTCCTCCGATCGGGGTGAAATGGGACTGATGAAAGGGAATGTCATCACTGTAGCCGCTGCTCATGAGCGTCTCTTCAAGCCGGGAGGCCAGGTCTGGCAAATGCGTTTCAGTGCTCATGGGACTGGTGTCACTCCGGTTTCAGCGTGATGGACAGCTGCTTGATACTCTCCTCCTCATCGCTCCATCTGATGATTTCCTGAACTTCCCTGTAATCGGGCTTTCGCAGGATCATGGTGCTTTCACGATCCATCGGGACCTTGATCATCATCGGGGTCGTGGATGTGTCGATCCGTTTGTCGTTGAGGAACACGGTGGCACCGCTTGGCGTGGAGTCGATAAAGACTCTGCCCTCTAGCGGGATAAGCTTTGCGCGATAGCTGCCCGTCACGTTGTCCAGGTTCACATCCTGTTTGCGGTGAAATTTAAGTTTCAGCGTGATGATGCCTTTGTTGGACGGGATACGCGCAGGCGTCGTCAGGCCGCTCGGGATGTCGCCGTAATAGATATCTGCGCCGGTCGGGTCACTGTCGATGATGACCATGTCGACATTCTGGAGGCTCTCGGCTAATTCGGCATCGATCTCACTCGATGTGTCGTCTGAACTCGTGTTGACGATACCGATGATCGCGATTGTGAGGATGACCGTCATCGTGAGCGCGAGTATGACAAGCGTGCGCTCGGACATGGTCAGGATGAAGTTCTTGATTTTCTTGAGCAGCGGGAGCTCGCCGCTGACTTTGTCCATCTTGACCATGACGGTCGATTCGGAAGTGGCATCGACCACATCGAGATCGACGCTTCTTTCGAGCGCGTCAAAATCCGAATCATCCGGTTGATGGGCATCTGGCGCGATCATGCCGGACTTGATCGCCGCCTGGTAGTCTTTCTTGGTGTAGACGCTTGTCGAGTCGCCCTCCGTCTCGCCCCCGTTGAGTTCGGCAAATTCCGCGATGCGCCTGGCTGTGGAGGCGTTCATCAGGGCGGTGTTTCCGCCTTCGATGCCTTTGAGATCGTCAAAATCGTTCAGGCCTTCGCAAAGCGTCCGCGATGCCTCGTTGATGAATTCGTCATCCGATTGCGCACGTGCCCGCGTCGAGGCTTTGTGCGGCGCGCTGATATGCTCGTTCTTGTCGCCGGAACGGCTCGTGAGGTATTTTTCGACGAGCATGGACAGGTTCAGCGAGTCATAGACCTTGCACGAGTCATGGAAGAATTTGGTCAGGGCGAGCAGAAAGTCACGGGATGTCGCAAATCGCTGGTTGATGTCGCGTGTGAGGGCCTTGTTGACGATTTTTCGGAGCTTGTCCGGGATATCGGGCAGGTAAGATTCGATCGGGACGAAATCTGCCATGCGCGATTTGGTGCGCAGCCGGGCGTCGTCGAGGCTGACAGGGTAGAGCATATGTCCGGTCAGCATTTCATAGAGCACTGCGCCCAAGGCGAAGACATCGGTGCGCTGGTCGACACGCTCGCCGCGTGCCTGCTCCGGGCTCATGTAGTTGAATTTGCCCTTGATCGTGCCGGACTGCGTCTCCTGGCTGATCTTATGTGCCTTGGCGATCCCGAAGTCGATCAGCTTGACCTCACCTTCTTTGGAGATGCAGATATTCTGCGGGTTCACATCGCGGTGAACGATCCGCAGGCTTTCGCCGTCATCATCCAGCATGCGGTGCGCATATGACAGGCCCGAGCAGACTTCCATGGTGATAAACACCGCTGCTTCAATGGGAAAAACGCGGTTCTGGGAAAACAGATAGCGGGAAAGCGAGGCGAGGTTCACGCCGTCTACATATTCCATGACCATGAAATATGTATCCCCCTCATGCTCCAGACCATAGACCTGACATATATTTTTGTGCGTCATGCGCACAGTGATCAGGGCTTCGTCGCGAAGCATCTGCACAAAACTGTCGTCTTCCTGAAGAACACCTTTTAGACACTTGATCGCGACAGTTTTCTTGACGCCTCCGACACCCTGGGTCTTGGCCTTATAGATGCGCGCCATGCCGCCTTCAGCTATAATGCCGTCTATTATGTAATTTCCTAATCTCTCCACCATAGTACCCTTCCACTAGATACAACGACAAATCATATCACACTTGCGTGTATTCGCAAGTATTGCTTTCTCGCGTCATGCGCAAATCGCGATGATCTAGAACTTTGGGGCTTTGGGGAGCCGTCTGGTGGATGCGGGGCAGCAGGCCGCAGGCAGGCGCTGGCTGCGCACGGATTTCGCCGTGAGGTGCCCGGGGGAGGTCGCGGAAACCACTGGCGCGTCTGTCAAAATGTCGAGGGGGTAGCGGCGTATTTGCGAAGCAAATAGCCGCGAAGGGGGAGTCTTCCCCCTCCCCGAAAAAGAAGCTGTGCAGCTTGAGAGCGGCTTGCGATACGGCACATAAGGGGGCCGAAAGGGCGCATATCTGCGCGTCACTGCGCCTGTTTTTTCACGATGATGTCGATCATGTTGTCGTGCTGGGTGACCTCGCAGGGGACGGCCTCCTTGAGCTGGACGATGACTTTGACGCCTGTTCCCGACCTCACGGCTTGCGCTTTTGCGAAAGGCGTCTGGAAATAGGACATATTCAGCTCGCGCATGTTGTTGGACACGGTGAGTTTTGTGTTCGCGAGCAGGATTTCGACGCGATCCTGCGAGGTGGCGAGCCGCTCGAAAGTAGTGGGCTGGCTTGTCTGGAGGAAGACGCGGTGAGCGCCTTCTTCGGGCATGAAGCCGATCCATGAGAGCTGGTTGTCTGCCGTCTTGGTGAAGGTGGCTTCATTTTCCGGCTTGAGGCGTTTTGACGGGGTCACGCCCTTGTATTCGAGATCTGC
>JAFZFY010000358.1 GCA_017555665.1 Pseudomonadota bacterium
AATAAAAAAGGTGGCAAATGCCACCTTTTTTATTGTCAAGACCATACCTTTATTAGGCGCTTACGGCATAGGCCGCACCACACGCAAAATCGCCCGGCGTATCGCAACGCGATAGCCGGGCGCAAAAGCGCGGCGTATGCCGTCAGGCATAGGCGCGCCCCAAAATCATTTCCCCCAATACTGACCGGCAAAAAGCACCGCGCCAGACGCCTTGTGGTACAGCACAAATTCAAACGGATGATCCGCGCGGAAATCGATGAAGTCGTCCGGAGGCAGCGCCATCCCCTCTGCCATCATGACGGCTGTGGCTGCTGCGGCCTTCGTGCCTTCCTCATCGACCTCGATGACAGCCTTATGAATGATCCTGTCGATATAGACAGCCTGATTGCTGATCATGTCCGAAAAATCCGCCGCTCCAGAGAACGCCAACTTCACGCCGAGCGCCTCAAATGCGGCTTTATTGTCCTCCGAGCTGATCTCCGTCTCAATCTTGAACTTCGGCAGATGAATATTCCCGTTGTGCGCGGCCTGGCCGTCCAGAATCTTGCGAAGCTCTGCCGCATCCAGCGTTGCCGCCACATCCTTCAGGCCGTCCACCGCATCCGGAAGCACAATCAGCATCGCAAAATCACCGCCCGCATAATCCATCGACGCCGTCTGATACCCATGCGCTTCCGAGCGATAATACACGATCCGCCCGGCATCCAAGTTCATCATGCGCACATCCGTCTGCTCGCCATCCGAAACCTTGAACTTCGCATCGTATGTGTTTTCAAATTCAAACTTCTGCGCCCACTCGCCATCGAAATGAATCGCATTCACAAGCACCATGCGCGTACTCGATGACAGATCGCCAGTTTTAAGCAGATTTTTGATCATGCCGCCCGTGTTATTGCTCACCCAAGTGTTAATCACGCCGACATACCTGTTGTAATCTTTCTCAAAATCCACGACTTTGAGCGATGCCTTATAATAGTTGTCCATCGCGTCCGAAAACGCCGGCACGACCTCGCTCGACTGATCCACCCAGATGCGGTTCGCGATCTCGAACAAGCTCTTCTCGTTCTGCCCGTCATAGCGGAGCTTCAAGCGCATGCCGCCGTTGAGCGCCGCCGCAGCCGGCTTATCGCCCTCCAAATGGAGCGCCTGCGCCATCTCATCATACGTCGCGCCCTTCGCGCCATAAGCCGTCATGCTCAGCGCGCTGTGATACGAAAACGGCGAAAATACATAACTTCCCGCTTTGCCATACGCATGCTCAAACTCAGAGCCGAAAGCGTTCAGCGCGTCACCAAACTTATTCATGTCCGCCGCACTGATTTCCGGCACGTCCGCCGCCGTCAGCGCAGCCTCTTTCGCCGTGAGGCTGTTCTCGTCCTTCGACTCACTGCCACAGCCCATCATCCCGAGCACCAGCGCGGATGCGCCAAGAATCATCCAAAATTTCTTATTCATGACCAGCTCCTTAACATCGAACGTTCATCCAAATATCTATTTTAACTGATGGATATGCTTTTTTCAAGAGACTGGTTTTATTCGCTTCGCCTATGCGCCGCAGGCGCATACGGCTCGCAGGTGCGGCTATTGCATACGCCGCACCCTAGACGTGCCGCGGCACGTCTTATGCCCCCCACGCTCGGCTTTTTTATACCATGTAGATTGCATCACCAAATTTGCCAGAGAAAATATAAATTATAATATAACATTCATTATTACCAGGTTACGCACTGTATTATATTTTTGATCACTTAATTGGATAAAATCACTCTGATGGCTCGGCTATAACTGCAACATTCACTGTTTCTTAATCGTTAAATGAATGATTATGCATCCAATCGTACCTGTATGCGCTAAAGGCGCATAGGCGAGTCGGCGACGTATCGCAACGCGATAGCCGCGCCCCAACGCGCCGTATGCCGACAGGCATAGGCGCGCCACCAACGCGCCCATGCAATGCTCGCCATTTCGTTGCCCCCGTGCTATACTCCACCTTGGGTAAGGGGGTTGCCCCGCGCCATCACTTAATGGAGGACAACATGGGCATCTACATCAATCCAGGCAACGAAGGATTTCGTGTCAAACGAAACGACACATACATCGACAAATCTGGGCTCATTGGCGTAGTCAACCAAACCATAGGCAAAAAAAGCAAACTCAGCTGCATCAGCCGACCACGGCGTTTTGGCAAATCTTATGCCGCGCAGATGCTCTGCGCCTATTACTGCATAGGATGCGATTCTGCGCCACTATTTGACGATCTCGAAATTGCAAGAGATGCGGCCTATCGAGAACATCTGAACCACTATAATGTCCTGCAACTGGATATTGCTGATATCATTGGCAGAGCAACACTTGATGGTTTCATTTCGTTTATCACAAAAGTGGTTTCCAATGAAATCTATGATATTTTCCCAAATGTCAAACATGCAGATAACTTGGCAGATGCCCTCATGAATGCCGTCGAAGCCAGCGGACGCAAATTTATTGCTATCATTGATGAATGGGATGCGCCCATGCGCGATAGTGATTCTACACCTTCCATTCAAAAAGCATATCTCCTGTTTCTGCGAAGCCTTTTCAAAAGCATTACCATCACAGACAAAGTTTTTGCTGCCGCCTATATGACTGGCATTCTTCCCATAAAAAAAGATGGAAGCCAATCGGCTATTTCGGAATTTCGAGAATATACAATCCTAAAGCCAGGCATGTTTGCGCCTTATGTGGGCTTTACGGAAGACAATATATGCGCGCTTTGTAAAGAATTTAATATTGATATGAACCAAATGAAATTTTGGTATGATGGATATACAATCCATGGCGTTGGCTCCGTATATAATCCCAATTCAGTAATGCGAGCAATCGAATCCAGGGAATTCCAATCCTACTGGGTGGCAACCTCTGACCCCACAAGTCTTTTGGAATACCTGAACCTCGACAAAGAAGGCCTCGGCAAGACGCTTGTCGAACTCATGATCGGCAAAGAAGTCCCCCTTGATACAAGTATGTTCCGCAACGATCCGGCATCTCTAAAAACTGAAGACGATGTTCTGACCCTGCTCACACATTATGGCTATCTTTCTTATGACGAAGATCGCGAAACCGTGCGCATCCCTAACGAGGAAATCCGCCGCGAATTCGCGCGTTCCGTGCACAGAGTCACACATGCAGAAACGATCCAGCGCGTCAAACGTAGCGTTCAGCTCATGAAAGATACCGCAGACATGCGCGCAGATGCCGTCGCTGCAGAACTACAAAAAGTGCATACAGAAGAATATAGCTCGCGCTATTATAATAACGAACAATCCTTGCGCGGCACCATCAAACTCGCTTATTTCGTATATCGGGACGAATATCTTCAACTGGAAGAACTCGCTGGCGGTACAGGATATGCCGATATTGTATATTTGCCCAAACGAAATTCCGACTATCCCGCACTCGTCATCGAACTCAAAGCCCTCGATAAATCACATCCGCAAAACAACGCCGAAGGCGCAATTGCTCAAATCAAAAGCCGCCACTATCCAGATATTCTTAAAAACTATACAAATGAAATCTTATTGGTCGGCATCAGCTACGATAAAGACGATCCCGAGAAAAAACACACCTGTTTGATTGAGAGCTGGCAGGCATAGCCGCACACAGGCCGTATGCGCCGCAGGCGAATAGGCGAGCAGCGCGGCGTATCGCAACGCGATAGCCGCGCCCCAACGCGCCGTATGCCGATAGGCATAGGCGCGCTCCCCAAATAATCACATGCCCAGCATCGCCATCTGCTCGCTGATTCGCTTGCGAACCTCAGCCACCAGCCAGCTCGGCTCAATCACGCGCACAAACGGACCAAACGCAAGCACGCGGCGCAATATCTCTGGCCGATCATCCTCATCGATGCTCAGTCGGATGCGATATATCTTATCGGAAACAGCCATGACTTCCTGTTTCTGGAAATGCGAAAAATGTATAAGCGCACGTTCAAGCGCCCGTCGTTCATCGCTCACCTCGATGACGAGTGCCTCGGGATGTTCTTGGGCGACTTCGTCCTGAAAGTTGCTGCGATACGATGCCTGGGCACCGCGCGCCTGCGCCATAGGCGGCGTCTTGCCAAGACCTTCCGGAAGTTCCAGGCGAAGCGGCGCATCCGACACCGTGCATGACACGATCCGGCTGAGATTGATCTTCACCTGATGCGCATCCGCATCCGCCCAAAGCCTGAATTTGTCATCGACCTCTGAGTATTCGAGCCTGTCCGGCTCGCACACCGCCACGCATTTCATGCCCTCGCGGCAGAGCCAGCTCACCTCAAGGCGGCGATGGTTTTCGATCGCGCCAAGTATCGTCTTAAAATGCCCAATATATTCGGCATCGCCCCACGGATCGGCATCACCGCTGCGGTCAAACACGACAATATTTTCGGGCGAATACAACGGCTCAACATCCTCAAGCCCTTCGTCACTCACATCAAAAAGCGCGACACGCGGATCCTGCAGCACCGATTTCAGCCAGCGTTTCTCCAAAAGCGTCAATGGCATCTCAGGACAATGCTGAACAAGCGCTTGACCGTCCGACATCAGCCGGTAGCTTTCTTCGCCTTCCGCAGGAATCAAGCCGAGCTTCCGATCGACCGTCGCCTGCACCTCCGAGGGGAGCGAAAGCCCCGAAAGCGCCGCCACATACCAGCGCCGCCCGCGCTTCCCTGCGCATGCGGCATGAAGTATCCGCGTCACCGCATCAAAATAGCAGCTGTAAATCTCATGCAGGATCATCGCACCTCCCAGAACCAAGCGCACACCGTGATGTCAGCCGAGGGGGTAGCGGCGTATTTGCAACGCAAATAGCCGCGCAGGGGGAGACTTCCCCCTCCCCAAAACAAATCAACCCCCATGCAAGCCCGCGCCTGCCGCCTTACGCCGTCACATCCAGCGCATACATCGAAAAGCTCCGCCTCAGATCGCAGTAAAACGTGTCGAGAAACGCCGCATCCGAACACGAGATTTCCGCGATATTCCCGATGAACGTCCGCACCCACGGCATCAGCTCCATCACATCGTACGTGTCGACCTCGAAGCGCGCCGTCATTTCATCCACGCGCGTCACGTGCCCGATGCGCCGCTCGCGAAACAGCCGCGTCAGGATGAAATCACCCTGCCAACGGCCGCGAATCGTCATCGAGAAATGCTGCATCCGAGGCCTGTCCGGCAGAGAAACGCCCCAAACATGCGCCATAAGCCTATCTGCCGACTCCAGGCAACGCTCGAACCACGCCACGGGATGAGCATCCTTCACATCGGCAAGCCTGTCCACCCTGAACACCGCCGGCCGCCGCCTGCGCTCGTCCCACAACAAGATATACAGCCGCCCGCTCTGCGCGCTCTGATAAAGCCTCAGCGGTACCGCAGCAACCGGATTGCGCGCGCCGCTTCGCGAATGGCACATGAGCGTCACCGCGCAGTGCCCCGATATCGCCTCAAGCAGCGCCAACACAATCTCCGAGTCGAGCGCATGATGAATATAATGATGCCGAAACACAAACGGCGCATCCCCACTCGCTTCGCGCGTCACCGCCAGCGCATCCACATCATCCGCGCAATCCAAACGCGCAAGCGCCGACATACGCCCGATGCGGTCCAGCACAAATGCCCCAATCACGCCCAAAAGGCTCGTCTCCGAAAAGAAACGCACCGCATGCGCCCAGCCGAGCATATCCACACGGCTCGACGACAGCGCATATACATAACGCCGCCCGTCTTTCCGGCACCGCAATATCCCAAGCCCCACATATTCCTCAAGCTTACGGCGCAAAATCGACGTCTCAAAATCGCGCCCGCTCACCCCGATATCGAAAATCCCCGTCCGACACAGCGCTTCCTCAATTTCATCCAACGACCGCTCGCACGCGTCGCCCAACACATCGAGCAGCCCGAAATGAAAGCGGATATCGTTATCCTTAAAACTCTTTATCTTAAAAAAAGCATACAACGGATTGCGCACGACATCACGCGCATCAAGCGCCAAGAACACATGCTTCCTATTCTCGCGGTCGCGAAACTCGTGCTTGTACATATATAGCCACTGGTCAATCTTGGCCAGCTCATGCCTCGGATTCCTGCCAAAATCCTCGCGCGTCTTGTCGCCAAACACCGAGCACTCGCGCAACACCTCGCGCATCGTCGATATATCTTTAATCGTATCTCCGGCCGGCATCGCTCATATCCTTGTATAAATTTAATCATATTTATGGTTCGAAAAAGACGTGTCACGACACATCTCTACATTTGCGTACCCAACAAATTCAACGAAAACAAACAACTAATCATCGACCCAAACGACCCAAAATTCAACGAAAACAATCAAAAATCAAAAATCAAAAATCAACAACCCCAACAATTTCAACGAACACACAGCCAATAATCACACCAAACAAACACAAATTCCCCCCCAAACAAACACAAA
>JAFZFY010000359.1 GCA_017555665.1 Pseudomonadota bacterium
CGAAGCGAGTGGGCGTGGCGTATCCGGGGCGCGAAGCGTCCCGGATAGCCGCGCCAGCCGGGCGTATGCGCGTGCGCATAGCCCGGCATCACGATCGCCAAAATATATGCCGCCCTATTCGGACATTTTCTAAATCATGCTATAACGACGGTAAGCCGCACGCATCGGGCGCGGCCGGTATTTTCGTACTTTTTAGAGGGGCAGGAACATGACAGAAATCACGCAGCTTCCCATTTACAAGCATCAGGGCGAGATCAACGAGGCGCTTGCCAATCACCAGGTCATCGTTGTGCAGGGGCCGACGGGGTGCGGCAAAACGACGCAGCTGCCGCGCATCCTGCTTCGCAATCCGCAGATCACAGGGCGTATCGGTCTGACGCAGCCGCGCCGTATCGCGGCGGTGAGTGTCGCGATGCGCATCGCGCACGAGATCGGCTGCGAGCTTGGCGAGGAAGTCGGGTATGCGATCCGATTTGACGACAAGACGAGCGATGATACGATCGTCAAGGTCATGACGGACGGCATCCTGCTGCAGGAATCGCGCACCGATCACCTCTATGAGCAGTATCAGGTCATTATCATCGACGAGGCGCACGAGCGCTCGCTGAATATCGACCTCGCGATGGGGCTCTTGCGCACGGCGATCGAGAAACGCCCGGAACTTCGCGTCATCATCAGTTCGGCGACAATCCGGGCCGAGACGTTCCAGAAGTATTTTTCGCGCACCGGTGACGGCAGCGATGTGCCGCTGATCTCGATTCAGGCGCGGACATATCCGGTCGATATCCAGTACCGCGATGTCGATGGGCGCGACCGTGACGAGATGCCGACAGCCCTTGTGGACGAAGTGAAGCGCATTCATAAGAGCGGCGCGGAAGGGCATATTCTGGCGTTTTTGCCGGGACAGGCGGCGATCCTTCAATGCCAGGAACTGCTGCAGGTGGCGCAGGCGACTCAGAAAGGGTTTGGCGATCTTTGGATTCTGCCGCTTTACGGTGCGCTTTCGCGCGAAGAACAGGAACGCGTGTTCGATGAGCGTCCGGGAATGCGCAAGGTCGTGCTGGCGACGAACATCGCGGAAACCTCGATCACGATCCCGGATGTGCGCTTTGTGATTGACAGCGGCATCGCGAAAATACCGCGTTTCAGCAACGACACGCACATCACGATGCTCAAGGAAGAAGGCGTGAGCCATGCGTCGCTTGCGCAGCGCGCAGGGCGCGCGGGGCGCACGGCGCCGGGGCAGTGCATCCGGCTGTTCCCCGAAAAGAAGCTCAAAGATCGCGTCGAGTTTACCGACGAAGAGATCACGCGCCTGGAGCTGAGCGAGGTTTTGCTGCGCCTGATCGATATCGGCATTCTGGATGTGGAGAGCTTCCCGTTCCCGACGCGGCCGCCGCATCAGGCGATCCTTGAGGCGCTTGCGGAGCTTCGCCGTCTCGGGGCGATCGACGAGACGAACCAGCTGACGAACATCGGGCAGAAGATGGTCGTGTTCCCGCTCTCGCCGCGTCTCGCGCGCGTCGTGGTCGAGGCCGGCATGAAATATCCGGCGGTTCTCGAGGATGTCGTGATCGCGGTCGCTTGGCTCTCGGTCAAGTCGCCGTTGCTTTACCCGCCGGAACATGAGGCGCAGGCGCGCCGTGTCCACGGCAAGCTCGCGCACGCGATGGGCGATCTGCTGACCGCAGTCGGCATCGTGCACAAGTACAACGATGCAGAAATGAAAAAAGATTTCTGCCACAAGAATTTCCTCGATCCGGATACGATGGCATTTATCGCGAAATCGACGCTTCAGATCATCGATATCGGCGAGACTGTCGGCCTGATCGCGCAGCCGGGGGGCGAAGAAAACGATGTGATCAGGGCGTTTCTGTCGGCTTATGGCGACCAGGTGCTCGTGTTGAAAGGGCGCAGTTACGTGACACCGCGTGATATCAATGTCGTGCTGCATCCGTCATCGTCGCTTTACCAGTCGATGCCCAAGCTGATCATGTGCCTTGAGTTCATCCAGTCGACGCGGACGTATGCGGAACAGGCTTCGGTGGTGCGCTCGACGTGGCTCAACGAATACGGGATCAAGCTCGATATGTCTCAGGATTCGTCGCGTCCAGGGCGCGGCGCGTATCAGGAGTTTGGCGCGGACCGCAAGAAACAGCGCCGTTTCGAGCGTTCGCGTGCGGCGCTCGGCTATACCGAGGAATCGCTTCGCCGTGCGCAGCACGGCTATGATCCGAAGGCAGCGAACAGCGTCCAGAACTTGCCGACCTCGAATGGCCGAAAGCTCTTTAGAGTGCAGAATGCGCCTGTGGCAAGTGAGGAGACGCGCCGCAGACAGAATGAAGGGGCTTCGGAACGCGGGGCAGCCCGTAAGGTGCCGGCAGAGATCACGGTCGGTGGGCGCACGCTGAAATGCGTGTCTATGGCGCAAAAGCAGGCGCTTGTGATCATGACAATCGACGAACTTCGGGCAATCGCGCCGGTGCAGCCGCTGACCGATCAGAAGAGCGTGCTGGGCTATCGCGTGTCGTTGCGCGATTCTGCGGGCAGGAATGAGATCCTGCACAACTTTAGGCTTGGCGAGATCGTCGGTGTGGCGCGTGCGCTTGGCCTGTTGGATGGCAAGCTCGTCGTGCCCGACAGCATCCCGATCGGCGCGAGCCTGAGCGCGCGTGCCAATGTCAAGGTATTGCTCCGCGCGTTGCCGTTCCTTGCGCACTGCCATGTCGGTTCACGCGGCAAGAATGGCTGGCTCACGCTTGCGGGGACCGAAGACATTTTCTGGTTCGAGTTCAACGATAAGCCGCAGGATGCGCTTGAATTCTCGATCCAGACGCTCAGCATGCTGTCGGAATACATCCAGGATGCCGATGCGCTTGCGCAGATTTCATCATGGCTGCAGAAGCTCGTGGACACGCAGCGTGGCGTGAAAGCCGCTGTGGTCGGGAATTATTGAGTGAAGCGCTGTTCTGCGACGGTGGATCCGGCCATTCCTTGACCCTGTTTTGTGGCACCCTGAAAGGGTGCCCAATATGCGTCAGAATTAACGTTTTATCGAGCTCTATGCCTGGAGAACAGAGCCTTGAGCTATACGCCGAGCAACTGCGGTTTTTTGCGGTCTGAGGGGCGGTTGCTGTCGCTTTTTTTCTTTGCAGGGCGGGATCCGCTTTGCTCAGGGAAAAAGAGCAGGGGGCGGCGGTCTGTTTCTTTAAGCAGCAGAGAGGGTCTTGGTGGTCTGTTGGGGCGTTTTGCGGACTTCGCCTTGTCGGATGGCATGAGCAGTGGACGGGCAGATCTGTTTGGCGCCAACAGCCCCGATTTGCTGCCATACCAGTTGGCGATGTGCATATCGTCTTTTGGGTGTTTTTTGTCTCCAGGTGTCCTGAGGGCGATCAGGCGTTTTCTTCCCGATTCGCGATGCGCTTCGATATAGACGTTGTCGCTGGTGAAGCATTCGGTGGCAGAAAGGCTGGAGAGTTTGATGCACGATTCCAGGCATTCGCTTGCTTTGACGCAGTCGTCTGTTTTGCATGTGGTATCAGGGCAGATGGTTCTGCAGGATTTGTCGATCGCTTTGGCAAGCGCGTTGTCTGCAGATGTGGAGATGGCTGCGGAACGGACGCTTTGACCGTTATAATCAACGGTGATCTTGCAGTCGATCTGTTCTGCGAAGCATATACACGGCAAGACCAGCTGGATGAGTGTGATAAAAATGATTCGTTTCATGGCTTGAGCTCCTCAGGCTTGATAACGTCCGGGGCAGCGGCGACGGTCGTGAATTGAATGAAATTGGAAACAGCTGAATCAATGCTGCGATCCTCTTCATCGAAGATTTCGAGTTCGAAACGCATCAGATGCTTCCCTGTGGGGACAATAGCGTAAAAAGGCGCGTTCGGCCATACGGCGGTGTGGACATCTGCCCATTGGGTTGCCAGTATGGGGATCGAGATGTCTTTGGATGCCGAAACCGGAAGTGACAGAATGCTTTTGGTTGTGGGCCCCGTAGACTCGGCATAAGCGATATCAATGTTTGTCCAGTATTCGGGCTGTTTTTGGTCGAATGAATAGACGTATAGCTTTGCGGTGACGCGAGCGGGGAGATGGGATTTGGAGATATTTCGGATGGACACATCCACCGCGACTGCGATCGTATCACGCCAGACTGGGAAACGGTTTGAGAGCTTGATTTCAAGGTTTGACGCGACCTGATCAACGGGAACACGGCCTTCTGGCGTTTCAAAGCGCCAAGCGTTGGCGGCATTTTGCTGATTGAGTGCCAGGGCGGTCTGATCATTGTTGGGGGAACAGGACGTGACGAGCAGGGGTAGGGACACCAGCAGAATTCGTGAGAAGCGGCACATAAAGCGAGCAACACAAAAAAAAGCCTCGATGACCGAGGCTTTATGAGAAGAAAGGTTATGGGGTTAGTTTACTCTTTGCCTGGGCATTATTTGGATCGATCTCAAGCGCTTTGCGGTAAGCGGCTTGGGCTTCCACACTCATACCAGCTTTTGAGCGATAATCTCCAAGAATATTATAACATGCGGCTGTATTTTTGACTTTGCATGCTTTCTCTTGTTGAGATGCGGCAATTGGATATTTGCCCTGCCTTGCGCTGACCTTGGCGTATGTCTCCCAGGCATCGGCATTTTGGGGATCCTGCTTGGTCACCTGATCGAGCAGGTGGGTTGCTGTGGCCAGATCGCCTTTGCCAGCAGCGAGTTTGGCATCACGGAGGAGGCTTCCGGTATTGCTTCCGGATGTGCTGACTGTAGTCGTCTTGGGCTGTTCCTTGGCTGTATTGGAAGCCGAGGTCGTTTTGGGCGTACTGGTCGACGGGATATTGGTATCGACGAGTTTGATCGAAGTTTTTTCTTTCGTGGAGGTGTCCGCTTTGTTTGAAGCTGTATTCTGCGATTTAGCCTGTTGCGCCGTGTTTTGAGCGTCCTGTTGCGCTTTCTGTGCGGCTTTTTGAGCGTCCTGTTGCGCTTTCTGTGCGGCTTTTTGGGCTTCCTGCTGTGCCTTGAGCGCGGCTTCCTGCTGTGCCTTGAGCGCGGCTTCCTGCTGTGCCTTGAGCGCGGCTTCC
>JAFZFY010000360.1 GCA_017555665.1 Pseudomonadota bacterium
ACGGACAACCCGGTCGGATAAATCACGATATCATCGAGCGGCAAAATCGGTACATCATTCATATCGCCGTCTTTACTATCCTGCTCAAACATGTGCTTGAGCATATCTTCGCCCATCAGCTTTTGCGGAGCCCGTCGCTTTTTTCCATCCTGAGGTTCCATTTCATCTCTCCAAAAATAAACTTGAACATTTCCCGTCGTGTGGCGGGCGAGCGAGACTTAAACACGAAGTTTGGATTGGCAATAGCATAAGTGGCGAAGATTTTGGAGAGCACGGCGAACAAATCAACGCTCACCCCATGTTTTTCTGCCCTCATGCGCCTCTGCGAACGAAGCACACACGCCCGAAACGCCTGGCATAGACCGCCATTAAACATGGTCAAGCCCCCTTTCTTTAAGGTTCTGTTCCACCTGCATGGATATAATGCCTTGGACAACATAAAACGGGTGAGCGTCAGCGAACCCACGCCCTCGCCTTTCGGAGAGGGGGCCGCGCAAGCGGCGGATGAGGTGCGTACCGCGAAGCATCGAAGGGGACACGCGAAGCATCGAAGGGCAAAAAGGCATGATCCGCTTCAAAAAAATTGCGCAAAAGGTTTTCAGCACGGCAAAAGTCGTTTAAAACGCCTGTCTTCACGGCCGCCCTTGGCGCTACCGGACTTGAAAAGAGGCATATCATGAGTGAACATAGCGGTTATACAGCAGAAAATAGCGGTTACACAGCAAAAGACATAGAGATCCTTGAGGGTCTGGAGGCGGTCAGGCTTCGGCCAGGCATGTATATCGGATCGACAGGCAAGCCGGGACTTCACCACCTGCTGTGGGAGATTCTGGACAACGCCATCGACGAAGCCATGAACGGCTATGCCAAGCACATCGGCGTGACGCTTCATGAAGACGGCAAATCCATCACGGTCACGGATGACGGCCGAGGCATTCCCGTCGACGAGCACCCGGTCGCGAAAGAAAGCGTCCTCCAGGTCATATTGACGCGCCTCCATGCAGGCGGAAAATTCAACAATAACAACTACAAGACATCCGGCGGCCTGCACGGTGTCGGTTCAAGCGTTGTGAACGCCCTGAGCTGTGATTTCCGCGTCCGTGTCGAACGCGATGGCGGCATCTTCGAGCAGCGATACAGTCAAGGGCAGCCCAAATCAAAGGTCCGCAGAGTCGGCAACAGCCGTCTCACGGGGACGACGATCTATTTCAAGCCAGATCCCGAGATCTTCCCGGAAACGACATTCGACACAGACCTCATCCATGAACGCCTGGAGACAAAGGCTTACCTGATCAACGGCATCGAAATCACCTATGACGACAAGGTCAACGGCACACACGAGGTGTTCTGCTTTGCCGGCGGCCTGAGCGACCTGATCACGCACATGATCGCGCATGCCAATACCGAGAAGATCCACAATGACCTTTTCACGCTTTCACGCGATGACGAGCAGGGCAGATTCGATGTCGCCCTGTGCTGGTGCGAGCAGTCAAACGAGGTCACGCAGAGCTTCGTCAATGCCATTCCGACACCGGACGGCGGCACACACGAAGCCGCCATGCGAGACGGCATCCAGCGCGCGATCAAAGCCCACATGGATGCGCACAACATGATTCCACGCGGTGTCACGGTCAATGCTGAGGACACGCGAGAAGGCATGTTCTCTGTCATCAGCCTGTTCATCTCGAACCCGCAGTTCCAGGGGCAGACGAAGGGCAGGCTTGGCAACGTCGATATCCGGACATGGATTTCCAACACCGTCAAATCGGAAATGGAAACGTTCCTCACGGCGCATCCCAAAGCCGGACAGACGATTGCGGACAAGATCATCGATGCCGCACGTGCCAGACAGGCCGCAAAACAAGCCGCAGAAAAGATCACACAGCCGCGCTCATCCAAAAAAGTCACACTTCCGGGCAAACTGGCAGAATGTTCTTCCGACAACCCGGCAGAATGCGAACTCTTCCTGGTCGAGGGCGACTCGGCTGGCGGTTCCGCCACAATGGGACGCGACAGAAGGATCCAGGCCATCCTGCCGCTCCGAGGAAAAGTCCAGAATGCAGAAACAGCCGGAAGCGGCAAAGTCCAGCAGAACAAAGAGCTTTGCGACATCGCAAGCGCCCTAGGCTGCACACTTGGCAAAGATTGCACACTCGATCATCTCAGATACCACAAGGTCATCATCCTTGCTGATGCCGACAGCGACGGACACCATATCTCGACGCTGCTCCTGACCTTCTTCTATAGAGAAATGCGCCCCCTCATCGATGCCGGACACGTCTATATCGGTCAGCCGCCGCTCTTCAGAGTCGATATCGGCAAAAAGACATACTGGGTCCTGGATGAAAAAGAACGCGACGAACTGTTGCGAAAAAATCACAAGAAGATCGAAGATGTGCAGATCTCGCGTTTCAAAGGTCTCGGCGAAATGATGCCTCAGACCCTGTTTGAAACGACGCTTAATCCTGCCACAAGGCACCTGCTACGCGTCGAAATCGCGCCAGGAGACGAACAAGAAACCGAAAAAGTCGTCTCAGAATTGATGGGAAATGACCCCAAACCGCGCTTTAAGTATGTCATGGCACACGCCGATAAAGCAGGGGAACTCGATATTTAGCTTATCGCTCTGCTCAACAAGCGTGGCGATAAGATGCGGTGTGTCAGAACCGATCTGATGGCTTATCCATCGCCCTAAAGATCAACAGCGCAGAGCCTGGGGGAGCGCGAAACGCGTACCCCCGGGTAACAGAATTGCCATCCAGATCTGCACCACCCATTTGCCATTTCCACGCTCGGTGAACCGAGCCGCGGCTTGAGCTCTGCCCTGCAAGCGTGGAAACACCGTCTTTTGGGGACACCAAACACGGGCGAGTGCAAGCGAATCCCCCTCTCCAAACAGGAGAAAGTGCCGAGGAAACGGCAAGGGCTAGAAGAGCCATCCCCATCCCGAAGTGCCTAATTTTTTGGCATACAGTTTGAATATCAAGCACACATGTACTTGTGGCAGATCGGGAAGCCGACCGCCACACAGAAGAGTTCACCAGATAATTCCACATAAGGAGATAGAGATATGACATCAAAACTGAGTTCGTTTTTACTCGCCGCTGTCCTGACACTCATTCCTGTGTCCGCGTGGGCAGAAATATCCCTTTCTGACATGCTTCCCGCAGACGACTCACTGACCTCATTTGAGCTATCGCCTGACCTTGATTTTAACCTGGCACAGCCGGTTCGCCACCACCACACGACCTATTACAGGCCGGCACCTTCGCATCACCGTGTGACACACGTGCATCGCACCTATCGTCCGGTCCGCCCTGTCGTCGTTGTGGAACAACCTGCCACAGTCGTTGTAGAAAATGACGTTGAAGAAGAGACCGTTTCCAGCAGAAAAGTCGGATCAACATTCGGTCTCGGCCTCCGCGGCAATGTGCTGACGACGAGCGATATCCATCTCGAATCTGGCTCGCAGCTCCACAGCAAAGTTTCGGGCGGCATCGGCTGGTATGTCAAACTCCGCCCCATCCGCTGGATCTCTGTCGAATTTATCAACGACTATTCATTCGGCAAATTTGACAATGTCGGCACCACATACGACGAGTATTTCCGGGTTCCCATCGTCATCGGCCTCCGCGGACACGTCTTCGACTATGGCTCGCTTGATGTTTACGGCGTTGCCGCAGCATCCTGCACATTTGTCACACTCGATGACGGTGACAACCACGTGGATCGCGAAATCCGCTTCCCGCAGTTTGGCGCTCAGTTTGGCGGCGGCATCAGCCTGGTTGCAGGCGGCTTTGAAATCGGCATTGATGCCCGCTACACGCTCGAAGAAGCCCCAGACGATTCTTTCTTTGGCAAGGTCGACCAAGACGACGTGATTCACGGCTTCCTGTTCAGCGTCAACATGGGATTTGCCATTTAAATCGCACGCGTATCACGACTCATGACGTTCATCCCGCATCGCAAGATGCGGGATTTTTTTATTGGCAAACACTCAATTCACGCCAACAGTTGACACAACACCCGTTTAAGTGTAGGGATGACCGACTTTTCTGTCTTCTGGAGGTCTTTACATGAAGCTGTATCGTTTACTTGGTCTTGTTGCTATTCCCATGATGTTTGCAGGCAACGCGCTTGCCGATACGCCGAATGGCGATTCTGCCTCAGAGAAATATGATGCCGGCACATTCTCGATCACACCGCCACGCGGATGGATGCTCGTCAGCGGCAACCTCTCTGAAAAAGAAGTCCAGAAACTTCCCGAAAATGTCCGTGAGCATTACACGCTGAGAAACACAGATGTCATTTTTATGAATCTGGATGCCCCCGATGCAGACACCAAGGGCTTCAAAGACAGCCT
>JAFZFY010000361.1 GCA_017555665.1 Pseudomonadota bacterium
GCTTAATAACCAATAGTCATAAACATCACCTTTCATGTGGAGTAAAATATGAGCAACGCATGCATTGAAACCATAGAGGACGGCAAAGAAAAAGCCGGGGTATACAGCTATCAGATGAAACGATATGAATTAGCGATTCAGCATGAATTTTATTTTGAAGCTATCGTTATCTCTTATGCCATGATTGAAGACAGATTACTCGCATTCCTGCATTATGCCGGCGTTATTGATCGACGCATTTGTACACAAAATAATCAGGTTAAACAAAAGATCCGTGTTTGTGAACAAGCCAAAAAACAGATTAATATACTTCTAAAAAATAAAGAAAGCTATACAATGAATTTAGATTCAATTAGTTCTAAAATTAGAATTATCAATGCACTCATGAAACTACCGGAAGAAAACAATGACCCTTACCTCAATTTAGTTCGTGCGCAAATTGATAAAACAATAGACAGAGAAAAGTTCAAGACGTTGTTTAAGGAGCTAAAAACCTGGTTAAAGCCTCGCGATCAAATCATTCATGCACTCATGAATAAACGAACAAATGATGTTTTGGAACGTCAGCCAAATATTGCTAAAGATGGATATAACATTGGACGTACACTTGATGGCTTTGTTGCCAAATTTAAAACCGGAAATAAGGAGGGCATTCGAATTGCAGAGAAAGAAAAATAAGAATTAATCATTGTTGTCCAAGAGGCTCCATGTTCAAAGCAGCGAGCATCTATTTGATGATTCGAAGACGGTAACGGTAGAGAGCATCATTCACAATATCGTGAAAGATGCACAAGCTATTCTGAAGCTATTCAAAGAATAGCAAACATCAATCAGTGGTAACATCCCCGAAAGGAAACGCATCATGGATACATCTCAAAACAATGAACCCACTAATCCCCAAAACGAGGGAAACACAAATTCTAACACAGAAGAGGGAAACACAAATCCTAAAACAGAAGAGGGAAACACAAATTCTAAAACAGAAGACAAACCAACTATTGGTTTGAGCATTCTATCTTTCCTTATTGTGCCCATTGGATTTATATTGGCCGCTGTCAACTGGAAATCCAAACCGATCAGTGCAAAACGCTATTTATTTATTGCAGTTGCTTCGATCATATTCTTGCACTATTCACTCTTCGTTTTTGCTATCGCCACAGGCAGTGGTTTGAGTATTAAATTTTTCATTGTTCCGCCCATTGCATTCATATTGGCCGCTGTCAAACGGAAATCCAATCCAGTCAGCGCAAAACGCTATTTATTTTTCGCGGTTGCTTCGATTGTATTATATATCTATTTATACATCATTGTACACATCGTTTCAGGCCGTGGTTTGAGTATTGAATTTTTCATTATTCCGCTCATTGGATTCATATTGGCCGCTGTCAGACGGAAACCCAACCCAGTCAGCGCAAAACGCTATTTGATTTTTGCGATTGTTTCGACTGTATTATTTATCTTTTTACGCATCGCTTTAGGTGGTGATTACAATTTAAATATGTGTAAGGACCGTAAAGTGGATAATCGAGGGGAGTATTGCGAAAAGTCTTGTTTTAAGGATAAAAATTTAGAAGGATGTAATGAAGGCATGTTTGAGAGGCGATCAATTGCAGAATATCTATGTGAGTCTCCATCTGACGAAGAGCTAACGAAGAGAATTCAAAAATATAATTCAACCGCCAAAGACGGAAAGAACATTAGTGTTAGCGCTGCATGTATGCAAAGAGATTACATGAGAGAAAAGTTAGCCGAACTCGAAAAGGAATGGAAGGAGGAGGATAAACGCAAACGCTTCGAAAATTCACCGCGCGGGCAATGCGAAAGTATGTGTAACGATACCTATGCTCGAAACACAGACAGCTGGCGTTTTTGTATGATGGGGTGCAAGGATATGAAAAGCAATTAGTTATGGAACATGAATTTGTTTCTACAACAAAACGTGATATAAAGCCCTCGCGTATAGCGCAGCAATAGCGAGGGCGCGGCGGCGTATGCAATAGACGCCGCTTGTGCGGCGTATGCGCCATCGGCGCATAGCCGCGCTCCCTCACAAACACAGCACCATGTACACCGGAATGCATGTCGTCTCCCCGTCGCATGCGTAATCTTTTGTGTAGACAATGTAGCTTTCTCCAATTTTTTGGCCGAACTTGGCCTTGCATTTGTCGAGTGAATGGTGCGTGCGGTAATCGGAGGATTTGACTTCGATGGGAGAAATGCGCCGGTTTCGGCGGATGAGGAAGTCGATTTCCATGCGGTCGGCGGCATCCTCTCGACTGCTACGAGAGTAGAAGAAGAGCTTGTGGCCGTTGGTGCGCAACATTTGCGCTACGACATTCTCCATGAACATGCCTTCGTTCAGATTGAGTTTACCAAAGAGAATGGATTTGTAGATGTCTTCATCCGTCATTTCGGATTCGGAGAATGTGTGGCAAAACAGAAGACCGGTATCGTGGAGATAGCATTTCATGGTCAGGCGATCCGCGTTAAGTGCCAAACCGACGCTGGGATCGGTGGTGTTGAAGGCTGTGTTGACGATTTTGGCATCGTCCAGCCAGAGGAAAGCGTCCTCGTAGTCGCGATAACGGGCGTTTTTATGGAGGGAGGATAGGGTGTAGCGCTTTTCGTGTTGTGAGAGGTGCGACGGCAGACCGTCGAATATCGCAAGAACCCGGCTTTCATAACCTTTGGCAAACTTGGATACGTCATCGCGATAGAGTTTGAGGATTCTGCGTTTTTCGATGTCTGCCTCGGTAAAGGTACGCGTTTCCATGTATCGCACCACCGCCTGCGGCATGCCGCCAACCAGCATGTATTCTCGGAACCGACCCATCATTTTGCGATGGATGGCCGCACCAAGGGGTTTGCGCTGGTCAAAGCAGGAACGGACAAAATCGTAAGCCATCACATCGCCGCATGCCCAGAGAAATTCTTCAAAATCCAAGGGGAACATCTCAATCGTTTCTTCTTCCGAGGGAATCAGGATATTCTGCACATTCTGTTTCAGTGTAATGAGCGAACCGGTTTCGAGGTAGTGATAGCGACCGTCGGCGACCAAGTGTTTGATGAGCTGCCGCGCCTGGGGATAGAGCTGAACCTCGTCAAAAATTATGAGCGATTCGCCGCGATACAGCGTTTTGTTGTAAAGAATAGAAAGCTTTTGGAAAAATAAATCCAAATCGTGGATATCGTGTTCAAAAACGTCCTTGACTTGGGCGGACACGAAGGAAAAGTCGATGAGCAAATATGATCTATATTCCTTTTGCGCAAACTGCACGGCCAGATAGCTTTTCCCCACACGTCTTGCACCTTCCAGCATGACGGCTGTTCGACCGTTCTGTTTCCTTTTCCACTGCACCAGCTTTTCATAGACCTTGCGCTTTAGTTCCATCTTGCGTTTCTCCTTGTTGAACCTCATCGTTACACGAGATCAAGGATTGTTTAGCTCAGAATTTGCACGTAATCAAGAAATGTTTAGACAGAATTTTACACGAAATCGCGATATTTTAATCCACTTTTTTTCACACGATATCAAGAATTGTTGACCTCGCGTATAGCGCAGCAATAGCGAGGGCGCGGCGGCGTATGCAATAGACGCCGCTTGTGCGGCGTATGCGCCACCAGCGCATAGCCGCGCCCCTCTACCCCTTCATCGCGATCTCAACCCAGCGGCGGCAGAACGCGATACCATAGCAACGCACGGTCTTTACATCGGGGTGGCGTTGCATAAAGCCAAGCTGAGACAACTCGAAAAGCTTTACTTACACGCTATATAAACATCCATATTCTCGCCATCGGTCTCAAAGCACGGGATCGCTCCGTCACATGCATTTGCGAGGCCGTTGGTCCTCATGTAGTCATTGATCGTGTGGTATGCTCCGGGGATCTTAACGAACGGATTCTCGAACGGTCTGTCGATATGGATGATCGCATACTTGTGATCAGGCTGCTGCTTGATCTCGTAGCCGTTCGGCGTTACGCCTTCAGGCAGAATCAGCGCGGCCGTGTATCCGTGCATGTTGAATACGTTGACTTGCTCCTGCGACAGATTCGGGAAATCCCATCCGATGACCCGCGGCTCTTTGATGCCGTTCTCCTCTGCGCACTTGTACATCCTTCCTATCGCATCGGCCTCAGGCTCCCTGCTTATGACCGTATACTCGACATAACGAAAACCCTTGACCTCTTCAACGCGGAGGTCGGAATAAGCATCGCTGCGCTTATCCATTTCTTCCCTGAAAAGATTATCCAGAGAACAGTTGAAGATCTTGCAAATCTCGAGCGCCTTATCCATCTCGGGATTAGCCGTGTCCATCTCCCACTTGGAGACTGTCTGACGGCTGACGTTAAGTTTATCTGCCAAAGCCTCCTGTGTCATGTTCTTACTAAGCTGGCGTAAATACTGAAGATTCTTTCCAAAACTCATAAAGTTTCTCCTTTGAACTCATATTTGCTCCGCGTTGCAAGTATTTGCTCCGCGTTACAAGTATAAGATAGCAAGCATCCACCTTATCATCCACCAACCCGTAAGTGCGTTTTTATGCGGTTGCGCAACCTAAAGTTGCGACACGTCTACATACCATCACCGCCAATTCCCCTACCCCTTCATTGCAATCTCAACCCAGCGGCGGCAGAATGCCATGCCATAGCAACGCACGGTCTTTACATCGGGGTGGCGCTGCATAAAGCCTTCAACATATTGTCGGTCTTCGATTTGTTGCAAAGCTTCATTGGCGAGCGCGGCAAGCCGTGTGCTGATGCGCGATTTCTCATCATCCGTCGCAACGTCGAGGTCTTGATATGCCCGCGTAATGCCAAGCTTTTTGAGTTCGGATAACGATATACTTTTAATTTCTAGAATATAAGCGCGTTCTTTTCGCCATACGGCGAGGTCGAGACGGCCAGAGCCGTATTCGATGTTGGATTCGATATTGGGATTGCCAGCACATAAAAGGCCAAGCATCAGCCCGTGATAGAATGCTTCCGCGCTATCGAAACAACTCATTGCATCGAGCGCCAGCTTGAGCTGGTCGTGTATCGCCACAACATCGCCATCCCAAAACGCGCGTGCCAAGGTACGTGCATTGAGCGACGGCGCTTCATCCATAAACCAACGACTGACCTCGCTGGCAAAAACCTGCATGACTTCGCGATTGGGAATGGCAAGCTCACAATCCCAGGCATCATAGAGCACGGGTTCGGGATCCAGCGCGTTGAGATATCCGCTAAATGTGAGGAGGCTCCAGACATGGCGCGGTTCAACCAAATCCTTCCATGTCAGGTATTCGCTCACGGTTTCGTGAATAGTCTCGCCTGCGATGAGCCTGAGGCATGTTTCGCGGAATTCTGGCTTCTGACGAAACATATCGCTGACAACAGCATTTCCGCTCGTGTTCGCCCAATAGCACAGGTACGGGAACCTATTTTCCTCCAGAAGCGCCCGCGTACACATGATCACGCTCCACGGATTATGCGCATGACGGCCGCAAAAATTATAACCATCATAATTATATTCAACCTGTGGATAAGCATCATCCAAGTCGAAATAATGAAGCATTTCCTGCACTTCTGCCGGCTCGAACCCAAAGAATTCGCGTTTGCCCTCGCTCATAATCGTATGGCTTTCGACGTTATTAAGGCCCGACAGGCTGGACTCCTTCGACACGCGCAGACATCCCGTGATCACGCCGCGCTCCAAATATGGATTCGTCTTGAGCGCGCTCGACATCATCGTCCGCAAAAAGGTAAGCATTTCGTCATAATAGCCGTGCAAAAACGCCGATTGCAGCGGCACATCGTATTCATCAATCAGAATGATCACGTTGCGCCCGGTGACGTCGTGAAGGATGCCCGACAAAAGGGCAATCGAATTTGCTAAATCCTCAGGAATAGGA
>JAFZFY010000362.1 GCA_017555665.1 Pseudomonadota bacterium
ACACCGCGCGCTGGGTCAGCGGGATGCCAGGCTGAGACACCGCGCGCTGGGTCAGCGGAATGCCAGGCTGGGACACCGCGCGCTGGGTCAGCGGGATGCCGGGCTGTGACACTGCGCGCTGGGTCAGCGGGATGCCGGGCTGTGACACCGCGCGCTGGGGCAACGGAATGTTTGGCTGTGCAGTCTGCGCAATCCCCGTCTGAATCTCGGCAGGACGAACTGGAGTCTGCGCCTGCTCGGCATGGCTCTGGACCGCACTTTCCATAGGCTGTACACCACGAATATTCGAGCCGCTATGCCATGCCGCTTGCCCAGCACTGCCAGACCGCGCCGGCACAGCAGGCTTCATCAGTGAATCGAATACATCATCGACCTCGTTGGGATTAGCTTCTGCGACATAGCTCACGCCAGGAATACGCGTCACCTCATTGTTGTCAGTACGCGATTCGGAATTCCCAAAGGCGCGAATCTCGCTAATATTCATCGCTTGTCCACGATCGGCAGACGGCACTGGCGGCTTCGGGCGTTTATTGGGAAGCGGCGGCGGCCCAGCCGGACGGCTGGGGGCTTTCTGAGCAGGTGCCACCGGTATTTTGGAAGACGATCCCGCCGAAAAGCTGTTAGGCGCCTTCAAGCCATAACGCGCCGGCTCCAGTCCAAACACGAGCAGCAGATTAAAGTTCTCCCAAGCCCCCGGCGTACATTTTTCTGCTTTAAGGACATGCCTGACAGCGGCATCGGGATCCGAATCAAACAACGCCTTTGCGAGCTTGCGCTCGATCTGCGCCAACGTCACATTATCGCTCTGATGCTCGCAAATCTGCGAGAGCAGCTGCAACGCGGGCAAATGCTGTTCATTGGTGTCGATAATCTGCAAACAGATCGTCTTTGACTCATCCAGCCGGCCTTGTCTATAAGCCTCCATGCCTTGGCTGAATTTCATCGCCAGAACACGTTCGGTCTGCGAGATACTGGTTTCGCCGTTAGCCCGATCCGTGACGATCCCCGGACTGACGATATTAAGCGCACTATCCGAGAGAAGCGGCGGCTCGTCACCAAAAAATTCCGAAACCTCCGGATCGTTTGGGGCAAGCTGTCTGGCACGCTGCCAGGCATCCTCGATCAGATCAGAACGTCCGCCATCCGCTTCATACTGACGTGCAATCGCCTTGAGTTCCTCGACCGCATCCGTGACACGGCGAAGCTTGATATAGCAGGAAACAAAAAGCTCGCGCACCTGCGGCGAACGATCCTCGGCACGAAGCTGCGACAGCAACGCGAGCGCATCATTGAAACGCTCCATGCGGATATAAATCTTGCCGAGCTCCTGAAGCACATTCGCATCATTCGGAACGATCTTCAGATATTCGCGAGATGTCTGGATATAATCGACATATCTTTCTTTACTGAGCAGCTGTGCCAGTGCAAGCGAGTACTGACGCGCCGCACCTTCAACATCGCCATCTTCCAGAATCACGTGCGCATACCGCGTGCGCGTCTGAATATTCTCGCTATCCGCTTTTACCATCGTCTGCAAGATTTTGGTCACGGCTCGGCGATCATTGGCGCGTTCGCTACGCGCGAGACACTTCTCCAGTTGCCCGACGGCCTCATGCTGCAAGCCGAGCGCCGTGTACAACTCTGCCATATTCATCGCGATCTCGTCGTTGTCCGGCAAGCATTTCTGCGCCTGCTTGAGCACCGCGACCGCTTTCTGGTAGGCTCCTTTGGTGCGATAACACGCAGCGACCTTCGAGTAATATGTGCTTGCATCCTGACGACGGCCCCAGTTGTCGTAACACGAGGCCACATTCAGAAGGACACGTTCATTCTCTGGTTCAGCCTCAATGATTTTCAAATATTCCTTGATCGCCTTTTCGTACTGGGATTTATCCTCGTACTTTTGAGCTGAGGCCAAAATTTTATCTTTATCCAGTGCCACGATACCGCCTTACTTCCTTCAAGCGTCCAAAACCAAACGTTCCGGACAATCGACAAACTATGGATTATTATATGGCAGCCGCTGATACGTCAAGGGCTCTGTCATTTTTTCCATGCGCTGGCGGGGGGAAGAATCCCCCTTCGCGGCTATGTGCTCGCCCGGCAGAAGCCGGGCTGCGCGCATACGCCGCTACCCCCTCGACACCGCAACACACATTCCCGAAGCATATTACGGCACCCGGCGCGCCTGTGCGGCGAGACGGCGCAGCTCCTTGATCGCAGCGCCGTAATCGGGCTGCGAAAACACGCCGGATCCAGAGACAAAGATGTTCGCCCCGGCAGCTGATGCGCGTTCAACCGTATCGGCCTTGATACCGCCATCCACTTCGATACAGACATCCGGCATACGGCGGCGTATCTCGGCAATTTTCTTCGTGCACGCATCGATATACGACTGACCGCCGAAACCGGGATTGACCGTCATCACGAGCACAAAATCGACAAGATCGCCGACATAATCCAGGCAATCGACCGGCGTATGCGGATTCAGGCTCACGCCCGCCCGGCAACCGAGCGCATGGATATTCTGAAGCGTCCTGTGAAGATGCGTGCAGGCCTCCACCTGAACCGTCAACGTGTCCGCGCCAGCCTTTGCAAAGGCACCGAGCAGGCTGTCCGGCTCCACGATCATCAGGTGCACGTCTATCGGAAGCGCCGTCACACGGCGAAGGCTTTTCAACACAGGCACGCCCACGGAAAGATTCGGCACAAACCTGCCGTCCATCACATCAAAATGAAGCCAGTCCGCACGTCCTGCCTCCAGTTTTCGCACCTCCTCGCCAAGACAGGCAAAATCTGCCGAAAGCAGGCTCGGCGCGATCAGAATATCTTTAGAAGACGGCATATCGATCATAATCAGTCACCCATGAAACCGCCCAGAAAACATCCAGGACGGAAAAAAAACACCGCATAGCCGCACCACATCGGGCCACGCATGAAAATGCGCAGCGTATTGCCAACGGCAATAGCTGCGCGACAGTTCCGTGCGGCGTATCGCCTTGGCGATAGCCGCACGCACATGATGCAGCGCCAACGGCGCAAATCATGTCCACATCATCTAAATCGTGAACCCCCACGTATACACGACATCTCCCGCGGTTTCTAAGATCTCGCCCGGTTTGAGTTCCCTGACATTCGTCCCCTTGTGCTCATCTGTCGGACAGATATAGGATTTGCCGTCCTTGATATCAAACCGGAACGCGCAGTAATACGTGCCAACACCCAGCGAATGCTCGCCGTCAATCAGCGGTTCCGTCTTATACTCGATATTGGACTCACCGCAGGCATCATTGCCCGTTCGCGGACAAAACAGATTCTGCGTACCACTTCGCATGATCGTCCAGTTCGCGGCAGGCGTATCCTTGCTGCCGCAGATCAGACTGCCTGTGATCTGCGAAGGCACCGTCGCACCGGGCGGATAGATACGGCCATAAGCGACCCAAGTCCCCCCCGCCTTGTTATCGTCGAGATGCTTGAAGTGACACCACCCCGGCGTTTCTTTAGATGCCGGCGGCACCACGATTTCCATCGTCTGAGATTCCGTGAACTTCGTCGATTCGCTGAGCACGACCGGCACCCCGCCGTCTGTACCGCCCTCGATCTTCGGCAGACACGCAATCGTCTGCGGCCCGAATTTATAAGTGAACGTACATCGATAAGTTCCCGCATCCGCATTGAGCGAATAGCTCATAAATTCGGTATTGTTATAGCAATCCTCGCATGTCGTGTTGTGAACAGCCGGCGACCGGAAGGTCCAGGAGGCGATCGGATTCTTGACATCGCCGCACACGAACTGCGCCGTGATATCGCCGGGCTGGATGCCGTCCGGGAGCAGCACACGGCTGTACCCGATTGCGCGATCGTTGCCCACATACTGAATATTGCACCATTCGGGGAGCGTCATCGTCGCAACACACGACGACGATTTGTTCTCGGTCACACACATTTTCTGGTCGCCACACGGCGTGACCTCCCACTGCCCTTCGCTGTTGCAAGTCTTGAGGCTATTGCCGTCGCAAGCCGTATCCCCTTTGGTACAGACGGGTTTGGGAACGCATTTACCCTTGGCTGAATCACAATTTTCCTGATCGCCACATTTCTTTTCGTTCTGCCACTGCCCGCTGACGCACTTCTTGAGCTGGGTGTTTTCGCAGGCATATTTGCCGCTCTCGCAGGTATCTTTTTTGACGCAAGTCTTTTGCGATGCATCGCAATAGCTGGTGCTGTCGCATGTTTTCTCTGTCTTCCACGAGTTGTCGGAACACTTCTGAAGGATCTGGCTGCTGCACTGCCAGACATCGCCAGAACACTCGATGCACTTCGCGAGATCCGCATTGCAGGTCTTGCCTGTGCCGCATGTTTCCTGTTTTTTCCACGCGCCAGAGGTGCATTTCTGAAGTTCAGAACCGCTGCATCGAACCTCATCTTCGGCGCAGTCGGCGCATTTTTTAAGCGAGACGCTGCAAGTCTGCGTGTTCGTGCAGGTCTTGCTATCCTGCCACTGCCCAGACTGACAGACCCTCAGCGTCATGCCGTTGCAGGAATACGTGCCATCCGTGCAAACCGGCTTGAGCTCGCAACGTTTGGTGGATGCCTTACACTCATGCAATGTATCGCATGTCTCTTTCGCAACCCATTTGCCACCTGAACATTCATTGAGGATCTGCCCGTCGCAATAATACTGACCATTCGAGCAAACCGAGGTGTCCACGCATTTGCCCAAAGAAGCGTCGCAGATTTCAGGGCTCACGCAGTTTTTGTCTTTCTGCCAGCGGCTTGCGGCTGAACACGAATACAGCACCTGGCTCTCGCACTTGTACTCGCCTTTGGCACATTCCGGCTTATCCACACACGATTTGGAGGACACATCGCAGGTCTGCGAACTCAGGCAGGTCTGCTCCACCGTATAGGAATTGCCCTGGCAGACGCGAAGCGTGTTTTCCTTGCATGTCACGCCGTCCGAACAGACCGAGGCCTCGCAAGCCGCAACGCCGTTGCGCTCCATGCAGATCATATCTTTCTGGTAACACGCCGTTTCCTCGACCCAGGCGTTATCCTTGCAGACCATCAGCGTCTTGCGTGTGCTGCTGCATTTCAAAGCGCCTTCGTCACAGCTGTCCACGCAATCGCCTTTGGTGGCGCTGCACATCGGCTTCGCCCCAGAACATTCCTTGATC
>JAFZFY010000363.1 GCA_017555665.1 Pseudomonadota bacterium
ATCCTCCTTCAAGGCAAACCCATCAGATTTTCGCAATGAAGCAAGGCTACGTCAATTGAAATGATCCACATTACCTTAGAAAAAAGTGGCGTTTTGTCCCAAAACGCCACTTATTTCACAGTCTCCGTGACACGTCTCTCGCGGCGTATGCGAAGCATAGCCGCGTACCAAAAAAGTCATACCCTTATCGGCGCATATCTGTTAATAACATTGAGTTTTACACACACAGCCTCGCAGACCCGCTTGAAACAGGGACTTGCAAAATGTTTATCAAATTGCAAAATGAGATATTTTCATGTATAATATACTAAACATTTGAGGTGAATATCGAACACACCACGTCAAATGAAACAGCATTTTTTACATTGAAGATAGCTCACTTGAGACATCATGCAGTCCGAGTCCAAATACATGTATATCGAACAACTTTTGGATGAAAAGCGATGAAAAAACAGTCAATAGAGGGTCTGAGGACTAGAAAAACAGTGAACGGTCTGCGATACCTAATGTCGGTCAAGCGGCCCGACGGCAAGGAAGTCATGCAGACTGTTCCGATTGATCCACGAGACAGCGAGGCAACAATCAAGTGCAAGTGCGAGGCTGTGCGCGCGGAGCTGCTTGCACGTATCTCGCCGGAAGCGACCACGAAAGAAGTGAGCGAAACGAGCGCACAGGAATGCGCAAACACGCCTGAGGCGCGAATGCATGAGGCGATTGAACAGTACATAAAGATTCATCTGCGTCCGTCATCTGCAATCGTCCTTCGGCGCGTGCTCAAGAACTTCACAATCGACGATGAAAAAGCCAACGACGCGGCATTGCAGGCAATCATCGAAAGAGATGTGAAAGACAGCTCGAAGCGGACATGGATTGCATACATCAAGGCGTTCTACACATGGCTGCGAGAACGAGGCCTTTCCGTTCGTAACCCTGCGTGCGACGTGAAACTACCACCGAAAGGCGAACCTCGCCGCAGACTTCCGACAGATGAGGAAACCGAACGGATCATCAGTATTGCAGCCCGTATCGAGCACATGAAAAGTACAAAACTCGGCGCGCCGCGAGTTGTCGATCACACCGGGCTTGAGCTGTTTTGCCGGTTAATGTGCTGCACAGGCGCTCGCGTTTCGACAATCCGGGCTCTCAAATGCTGTGATCTCGACCGCAACGGCCTGCTGACGCTCTATAACGTCAAATCTCAGAAGCGGTATGACGTGAGAATACCGTGCAATGATCCGGAAATACCAAAGCTTTGGAAAGACCTCGCAAGCGGGAGGTCTCCCAGTGAACTGCTCTTCTTTTCGGAAGTTTATGGCATGCGACTCACCAAATGCCTTCAAGGGCAGCTTCAGAATTTCGGCCCAGACGAAAACGGCGAAAACATCAGCTGTCACTCATTCAGGCACGGCGTTGCGTCAAAGATGCTTCGTGCAGGCGTCCCCATCGAGACGATATCGAAGATCCTGGATCATTCAACCATTGCAATCACGCTCTCGACATACGCAAGACACAATGATTCACAGATTGCGGAGGCATTCGCCGCCATCAAGTAATTTAATGTTCACATGAACGCTTAAAATCATGTACATTCCCACAGCACTCTTTGCTGAGGGGAGACGTGAAGACATCAGGCTACATCATCGTTGAAGGAAACATCGGAGCGGGCAAATCGACGTTTGCGGCAGCGCTCGCCAAGGCATTTGTCGCGCTCGGGCACAAGGCGGAATATCTCGCCGAACCAGCGGACGGCACGAACCCTTTTCTGCCGCTTTATTACGAAAATCCGAAGCGCTGGGCATTCACGATGCAGGCGCATCTGCTATCCAAACGCTATGAGATGACGCAGTATGCACAGCACGGCGCGCTCATGGGCAACGGCTGGTACATCCTCGACCGAAGCTATTTCGGCGACTTGTATTTCGCGAATGTCCAGATGAAGGACGGCTATTTCACGCCGGACGAATACGCTTCTTATGTCTCGCTGCACAAGGCCATGCAGGCAAACATACACTTTCCGACGGCTGCCGTTTTCCTGGACTGCCTGCCATGCGTCTGCAAACAGCGAATCAGCAAGCGCATGTCCGAGCGCGAAGGGCGCAAATGCGAAGCTGCCATTGACATCGAATATCTGCAATCGCTTGAGGATGAAATCGACAGGCTCTGCTGTTTCTTGCGAACGCAGACGCAAACATACCGTCTTGAGTGGACCACTGAGCGTTCCGACGATGAAATCATGGAAAAGGCTCAAGATATCGCGACAGCTATCGCGTACAGCGAGCCAGACGATTACTCGCCTTGGGGCGCATCGGCATCGAGGCTGTTGTCATGCGAGTGATTGCCATCTTCGTAATCATTCTGAGTGCGGTTGTCGTTTTCCTGCAGGCCAAATACTGCCTTGCAAGCGATTATGAGGACTGGCTCAACAGATGCGAGCCACACCGCGTGCAGGTCGAACGTATCCTTGCGGATGAGGCTGTCAGCCTCGATTACTACTATCTCATGGTCGCCGAGTCGCGCTGCACGCCGGACGCAAAATCCGACAAGGGCGCGCAAGGGCCGTGGCAGCTCATGCCGGCGACATCGCGGCATTACGGCTGCGACGATCCGCATGACATAGAGTGCGCCACGCGAGCGGCAGCGGCATACATCCGACATCTCGAAGATATGTTCGGCAAATTCTCGGATGTCATCATCGCCTACAACATGGGCGGCAGGAACTACAAACGGCATGGCGCGACTGCCGAGGCAAAAAGCCTGCTCTGGCGCGTTCGGAGGATCAAGGCAAATGACAGTGAGTGACCTAATCGCGCGTTTGCAGAACATTCAGAAAAAGCTCGGCTCTGGCGCATACGTCTGGCTTGGCCGTGAGTTCAATTCGACCGAAAACCTGTTTGAGTTCTTTGAAGTCAGAACCAGAGAAAAAGACATCGTGCTCGTGCCAACAGATATTTGGGACAGGAGGAAAAAATGATCGAACGGCTGACAACGAAACATAAAACGCGCAGGACTGAAAAGCCGGAGTGGATCATCGTGCACTACACAGGATGCCTGGCATCGCCTTGTCTGACCTGCGATGCCATGGCGGCAAACGAGAAATCGAAGGCATCCACGCATTACATCGTTTTCAATAACGACATTGTGCACTGTGTGGATGAAACGAAGTATTACGCCTGGCATTGCGCGACCAGTGGCAAAAAGACGTATTGCGCGGCTAATAACCGCAACTCTATCGGCGTTGACCTTGTCCCGCGCAAGCTGAACGCAAAGTCGCTCAAGGCGACGGACAAGGATTGGTATTTCGATGAGGAGACCATGCGGACCGCTGCCTCGCTGATCCGCGAGCTTATGACCAAATTCGACATCGATATCGACCATGTCGTCCGGCATTACGATGTCACGCATAAGCTATGCCCGAGGCCGTTCGTCGGAAACGATGCAAACTCGGTCTGGGGAAGGACCGGGAATGATGCCTGGGAACGTTTCAAACGCATGATTGAGGCGCAGGAATGAATGTGTTCTTGTCATTGATGCTCAGCATCTTCGTGACGGCAGAAGGCGAGTGCCTGCGCATCGAGACGAACTACGGCACATATCCATGCACAGAGGAAGTCAAACGCGCCACCGGCTGTTGGGATGAGGATGGACACACGCAGCTGTGCGGCGCAAGATGGATTGAGGTGAGAGAATGAAAGAACACACCGAGCAAGTCACACTCATGCAATGGTGGGCACTTGCATGCCAATCGTTCGGCGTTCCCGAACAACTGCTTTTCGCCATCCCGAACGGCGGCGCGCGCGATCGTGTCACAGGCAAGATTCTCAAGGACGAAGGCGTGCGCGCAGGCGTGCCGGATCTGTTCCTGGCATGGGCAAACGGGCAGTATGGCGGCTTGTTTATCGAAATGAAAAAGACCAAGGGCGGGCGCGTCTCTGATGCACAAAAAGAATATCTCCAGATGCTGACAGCCGCAGGTTATGATGCCGTGGTCTGTCACGGCTGGTTTGAGGCGAAGGATGCCATAGAGTCATACTTGCAAGGATAATAAAAAAGCCACCATTTCGGTGGCTTTTCTTTTACTTGAGCAATGCCAGGTCCGCGAAACTGCTGACTTCGCGTTTGCGCATCTGGCGCGCGGTCCTTGCGCTCATGCTGTTTATCTTCCTGTCATCCCTGCCAGTGGTCATCCGCTGCCATGCCGGCTCAAACACCTCCTCGCCGAGGACGACGAACTGGGTGGCAGCCATCCACATCTGCGTGAGAATGCCTTTTGCACCCATCGTTTTCATGGCATTGTTCAGCGTCTTGGTCGCTCGGTTGTTTAAAATCTTGCGCTTGCAGTCCGGCTTTGCGCCATACCATACGGCAAACATGCAGAACAGGTAACAGCCGATTGATATTTGCTCTGGCAAGGTCTCGATGTCCTTCGACTTGATGACGGGCGCGTTCAGTGCCATGGACATGTCGAGCTCTGCCCAGTGTGGTATTGCATGGAATAACGCGCGCATCGTCGGCATGCCTTGTAGCCACCAGTAAACATACTTGCGATTATCCATCATCTCGGACAGCGGACGGCTGAGATACGTCGCGATATCGCTCAAGTTCGTGATGATTGACAGATGGATCAAGTCGCTGCACGCATGGGCATAGTCGCCTTCCGCGAATTTCGGCGCGAGACCTTCGCCGATGAGATGCGCGACACGCTCGATCTCGGCGACTGGCGTTTCGTATGTGATGATTGTTTCGTCACTCATTGTCAGCCTCTTATTCAAATGGCAAATCCATCTGTCTGGATTCTGCTGGCACATATCGCAGAATTGCCGCATGCTGCTGATGGAGCGTTTCAAGCTCGTGTTTTTTAATCTCGCTGTAAACCTCTTCGCCATCCATGCACGCCGTGAGCGTCGACATGAACTCTAGAGAACTGTCAAAGCCGTGGCGTTTTGTCAGGTCTTTGATTCTCTTGGTCGTGCATTCATCGAGGATGCTGTTAATCAATCCATCAATGTTGATGGTGTTTGCCCCATCCGCCACAAAATCTAACATCATGGCATACTTGAACAGCACGTTGAGCTGTACAAGGTTCGGTTTGCTGATTTTGAATGTGCAATCGCTGTAGCTCATGTTTTGTTGAGCCTGGTCTGCATCATATTTTGCGAGCGGTGCATCGTCGTTTACGGTAATGATAACTTCATCTTTTGACATAATTCACTCCTAAAATTCTAAATCGCTGAACGTCGTTGTCGCGCCGTTCCAGCGCAGTTTGAGCGTGCCGGTGGCACCGGCGCGCTGTTTGGCAATAATGATTTCTGCGGTGTTCGCGTCCTTGGATTTGTCGTAATAGCCTTCTCGATGGATGAACAGGATGTTGTCGGCATCCTGCTCGATGGAGCCTGATTCGCGGAGGTCGGACAGGAACGGCCTTTTGTCGGCTCGAGCTTCGACACCGCGGTTGAGCTGCGACAGGCAGAGCACAGGGACGGACAGTTCCTTGGCAAGCGCTTTGAGGCCGCGCGAGATGTCGGCGATTTCCAGCTCGCGGCATGAGACGCGCTTGTTCGTGCTCGAGACAAGCTGCAGATAGTCGATGACAATGAAGCGTATGCCCTTTTCAATCTGCAAACGCCGCGCTCTGTCGCGCAGCGCGCTGATCGATATGGCCGGCGTTTCGTCGATGAGAAGAGGTGTATTCTTGAACGTCTCGACAACACGGAATAGCGCGTCCCACTGTTCGTGAGACAGCTTGCCGCTCCGTATCGCGTGACCGCTGATCTGCGCCATGCCGCTGATAATCCGCATGTCGAGTTCCTTTGCGGTCATTTCGAGCGTGAACATGGCGGCAGGGATGCGCTTGGTGATGGCCACGTTGCGCAGGATGTTGAGCGCGAGCGCTGTCTTGCCCATGCCAGGACGCGCGGCGAGTATCGTCAGCGAGCCGGGCCGCAGTCCGGACAGATGCCTGTCGAGACTGGCAAAGCCCGTGAAGATGCCGGGTTCGTCGCCGTTGGCAAGGTCCACGATGTCTTTGAGCGCCTCACGCGCCGTCTCGTCGAATGTGCGCCATGGCGTGTCGGTCTGCACGCCGACGATGTCGTCAAGCTTGTCTTTGACCTGCTGGACGAACGCGCCGCAGTCGCCGACCGTCCCTGTCGTCTGTGCGACGATATCGTTCGCATAAGTGTTCAATGCGCGTCGTATCGCGTCGTTATGCACGAGGCGAGCATGCACTTTGATGAGACTTGCCGACGGAAGCTGCTGAATAAGCCCACCGAGATAGACGGTCGAACCCGCTTCCTCGAAGTGCGCATTGTTGAGCAACGAGACCGTGACCGTGGCGAGGTCTATCGGCTGGCCTTGGTCGCCGAGACGCTTCATGGCCTGCCAGATGTCGCGGTGCACAGGCATGTAGAAATCCGTGTCACGCAGGATGTCGGACGCGATCGGCAGGACGGTGTTGTCGAGTAGGATCGCGCCGAGCACGGCTCTTTCGGCTTCGGTGGCGTTCATCTATCCTCCAGCAGCAGCATCAGGCGCTCAAGCCTTGCTGTATTCTCTTCGGTGTTGTCGGGCAACTCGGCTTCGGGCAACGGCTCTGGCAGCGGCTCGGGGATATCGCCGTTGAAAAAGCCGTTTTCTTTGAGCCATGCAGCCGAAGACCAGCCGCCTTCGACGGGGCGCAGCACGCCTTCGTCGACGAGCAGCTGCCAGACGAGCTTGCCGTTGCCTCGCTGAACCGGCGCATCGAGCGCGGCCGATATCGTCTGCAAAGCCACAAAGCACGACTTGTAGTAGTTTTCTCGCTTGACCTGTGTCTTGAGCTTGAGCATGAACGGGCATTCGAAGAAATTTGAAGACATGCACCACCACATGGCGTTGACCTATATTGAAGCGCGCGTATGAAATAGCGCGCTGTGTGAGGCGTATCGGCCAAAGGCCGATAGCCGAGCATTAAAACGGCGCTGAATCGTCAAAGACTTCGAGCTGGGCATCCACGGTGGCCATGCGTTCGACGATGCGCTTGATGTAGATGTTCATGAACTCTTTGCCGGATGTGCCTGTCGAGTATTTGACTTCAATCTCGACAGACAGCCCGACGGCTTTCTGAAGCGCGAAGGCGACATCCTCAATGCTGGCGGGCACGGTGATGTTGAGCGTCTTCATGTCGAGCTTGATGAAGCTGAGCGACTTGGCGTTGTTGATGAAGTCTGTCTTTTCGGTGCGCTCGTTGGCGTGCTCGCCTTCGAGGACCTGAAGGCCGTATCGCAGGCATGGCGGCAGGCCTTTCTCGGCATTCGCGGCATCGAGACGGACGGACGTGATGCGGCATGTGTAACGGCCAGTGGGCAGTTTGACGTATTCGCCTGGCGATGCGGCTTTGACGGTTGTCCAGGCATTGGCGAGTTCTTCGTTAAACATTCGGTGTCTCCTTCTTGTTCGGGGCCTTGTCGCGGCCAGTGAGTGCTTTGTCGAACGCCTGATATGCGAACGGCATGGTTTCGGGCAGACGGCCTGTGCGGTCGCCGGCTTCCCACAGCGACGATGTCTTTGTCTGCATGACGCGCGTCTCGACGCGCTCGCCTTTCGCATTGAGCGATACGACGTTCTGCGCGAAGCCGATGATATCGACCATCGGCATGAGGATTTCGCGGGCGCGCTTTTCGAATGTCGGCATCCACTTGGTCTGCCGTCCCGTCGGCGTGTCCACTTCGATAAGCTGGGCGTGGCTGGTCAGGATCACGCCCATGTCGAGCGCGAAGACTTTCTGGAAGACGCGTTTGAGCTCGTTCTGGTAAATCTTGTACCCTTTGCCAAAGCCCATATCGCCGAGCGTCTGGACCTTGGCGTTGTTGCATATCTCGATGTCACAGAAGTCGCAGAGCTTGTCTATCGTATCGATGACGAGGATCTTGAAGCCGTGGCCGCCTTTTGCAAGAAGCGCCATCGTCTCGAGGAACTCGCGCCATGTGTTGACCTGGACGCTCGCCACTTCGAGATGGTTCAGGCCGGGCTCGGTCGCCACAAAAAGCGCGTCTTCGGCACGGCTGCAGAATGTCGATTTGCCGATCTTCGGCGCGCCATACAGAAGCATCGACAGCTTGGTCATCGTGAACTGCGGTTTTGTTTTTGTCTTGGGTAATTCAATCATCGTATTCTCCTAATGCGTCTAGTTCATCGCGGTATTCACCCAGTTCGTCCTCGTAAAAGTCGTAATCGGTGCCGGTGCCGAGATATGGATTGTCCATGATGTCTTCCCAGCCGTTCGTGTATTCATCGTCCCACATGTTCATTCCTCCTCGGTCAGTTCTTCATGCGCGCGCCTGTGCTTGTAGATGCCTTCGCAGGCGGCGAGGTCGCCTTTGGCGCGGCATAGGTTGAGATAAGGGCAGCCGCTGAACTTGGTGCAGTTGCCTGTGTTCTTGAAAATCATCGGCATCTGCATCGCCTTGGCGATGCCCCACAGCTCACGCTGATGATCTCGCAGGTCTTCGGCGTTAAAACGGACGATTTCACGGCGAAAGCTGTCCGCTGTGATGTCGGCGAGGACGCGCTCGCGGAACTGTTCCGGAGTCTCGCGTTCCTGCTTCTGAGCTTTTGAAGTGCCGGTCTTTGATTTGGCGATAAGCGCGGCCTTGCGCGCCTCGAACTGTTCATCGGTCTCCCCTTCCTTGTATCGCGTCTGCGGTTTGACAAGTATGTCGTAGATCGCGCCTTCGACCTTTTGGCCATAGACGCGCGAGATGGCGCAGGCGTAGGTCGCGATCTGGCTGTCGATGAGGATGCGGTCGATATAGGCGCCGTCGCATTTCGAGGTTGTCTTGTGCTCGAGGATGAACAGCGCGCCGTCATATCTGACAAGGCCGTCGACCTTGCCGCGCAGCTTCCATGTGCGGAGGTTGCGTTTCGTCTGCGGATTGACAATCGGCGAAGCGAACTCGTACTCGACCTCGAGGACTTCGAACTGTTCCGGCTGCCAGTGGTCGATGTACCGTTCGAGCAGGCACTTGGCTTTGATGATCTCGGGCTCGGGCATGTCCTGGCATTCGACTGCCAGAAGCGCCGCGTCCCTGATGCCGTACTTGAACCAGTTCTCAAGGCCTCGGTGCACTGCGGAGCCGAAATAGAGCGCGTCCGCTGACGTGACCGGCACGACCTCGTCGACATAGCGGTACTGGTATTTCTGGCGGCAGTCCTGAAAGCACTGCATCATGCTGTGCGTGAGCGTCTTCATTGCGCGTCCTCCTCGAGCAGAACGGCCTCGGTCGTGATGCGTTCGACAATGCGGACAGGACGGACCTTCGTGCGCTTCAGAAGGTCGAATGCCTCCGTGTCGTTTGTGAAAACAGCGCCGTCAAACCAGGCATCGAAATCCTGATACTGGACGACGTATCTGACCTTGCGTTCCTCGTTCATAAAGTCTCCATGATGATTGCGGCGATGCCGGCGATGAATGAAAGTATGAAAAGCGTGAAATTGATGTATGGCCATGCCGGATGCATGAGGCCGGTGTCGAAGTATGTTTCGATGTAATGTTTCATGGTCTGACCTCTATATTTTCATAATTGACGTTTTCATAACCCGGCAGGTCGTTGAGCAGGCGCATCAGCGCGCGCTTCGGCTCGCCATCCTCGAAGCAGAACTGCCTGACCTCGAGGATGTCGTTCGTGTCCATGTTCGCGATGATGTAGATGCCGCCAATGCAGTACGGATCGTTTAACAGCCATGCGTAATAGGCGATCTGCTGGCGCACCTGGTCGGCAGCCGCTTCTGTCGGCGTGTCTTTGCGCGTGAACTTGTAGTCCAGGATAAAGCGCCTGTTCTGGCGGACAAGCACCTGGTCGATCTGGCCGTGCAGCGTGTCGCGCATGCCGTTGATGATGACATTGCGGCGAAGGCGCAGGTCGTTCTTCTCGACTTTGTACAGCATGCGTTCGCAGCGCAGATACCAGCCTGCGGAGCGCTTCTGATAGAGACCGGCGACGTTCCTGGACACGTCGAACATGAACTTGTCTGATTTGCCGTCGAAATACGCTGCCAAATCCTGATGGCATTTGCATCCGATATGTTTGGCGAGTTTGTAATATCCTGCGTTCATACAATCCCCCTGAGGTCTGCAACGATGGGCATGCGCCATCGGATGGAGCCGTCGCATGCGACAAGCGAGAAGCGGAACCTGCCGCGCTTTATCTGGACCTCGCGCACCTCGCTGGCGGCACAGGCGCGCAGGAACGAGCAGATGAAGCGCCACTTGGTGCGCAGGCGCGGCACATACGCGTCGATGAGCTCGGTCAGGTTGCCCTTGCGGTCATAAACTTTGAACAGCACCAGATACACGTCTGGCGCGTGATAGGTGAAGAACGGCATGTCAGTCCTCCCGGATGAAGAGGTCTGTGTTGACGCGGTATTCGCGCCACGTCTGGCCGTCCATGTCGAGAAGGACATCGGAGAGCACGACATCCCCGTCTGTGACGGCAGGGATGGCGCGCAGGTCCGATATCATGAAGGACATCGCAACCGGCAGTTCGGTCTGCTGCATGAGGAGCTCATCCCGGTCGGCATCGAGCACGTAGATGTACACATGCCTGTAATCGGGACTGGACACGGCGGCATCCGCAATGGCCTGTATCAGCGCGGCAAAAGCCGGATATGGCTGAGGCAGTGCCTGCAGTGCTGCCAGCACACAAGCAAGGCGTTCGGACATTTTTTGTCTCCTGTAGGTGAGGCGCCACGCGAACCGTTTACTAGACGGCCAAAGTCGCGAGGCGAAAAAAAAAGAAGCCGGGTGTGTAGTAAACGCCCTACAGTGCGCATGCTGCACTTCCCCCATGTTTCAGAGGTCTTGTATATGCAGTATCACCCCGGCTTTCACGACTTTGCCAAGATGGTTTATGCACTCTATCACGCGGAGTGACTTCGCTGTAGGACCGGCGTTTACTAGACGCCCTTCGTGCTTTGTGTGTAGCACGGGGAGGAAGTGGGGGCAAGTTTTTTGTGATGTGTTTACTTTTCGGCTAATTCTGATTAAAAATAAACACGCGGATGAACCGCCAATTACAGAGAGTGTCTTATGTTTGGCAAGAATTTGCAGCATTATCGCCTTAAACACGGCCTTACGAAAAAGGCTCTGGCGGCGCAGTGCGGACTGTCTGCCGTCGCGATTTCAAACTACGAAAACGGCAAGCGC
>JAFZFY010000364.1 GCA_017555665.1 Pseudomonadota bacterium
AGCACGCGAGGAAGCGGAGCGGCTGGCTCGTGAGGAAGCAGAGCGGCAGGCTCGTGAGGAAGCAGAGCGCAAAGCACGCGAGGAAGCGGAGCGCAAGGCCCGTGAAGAAGCGGAGCGCAAAGCACGCGAAGAAGCGGAGCGCAAGGCTCGCGAGGAAGCGGAGCGCAAGGCCCGTGAGGAAGCCGAACGCAAGGCTCGCGAAGAAGCGGAGCGCAAGGCTCGCGAAGAAGCGGAGCGCAAAGCACGCGAAGAAGCGGAGCGCAAGGCTCGCGAAGAAGCGGAGCGCAAGGCCCGTGAAGAAGCGGAGCGCAAGGCCCGTGAAGAAGGCGAGCGCAAAGCACGCGAGGAAGCGGAGCGGCTGGCTCGTGAGGAAGCAGAGCGGCAGGCTCGTGAGGAAGCAGAGCGCAAAGCACGCGAGGAAGCGGAGCGCAAGGCTAATCAGAAGCAGGCGCGTGATGCTAAAATCGTAAGTTTGTTGGCGACATGCCGAAAATATATCGACAACGGCGATATTCAGGAAGCGTTTGATTGCATCGAGGAAGCTCGAAAGCAGAACCCCGATAATCTCAGATTGGAGGCATTTGCCTGGAATTATTTTAGATAATTGCTGTGTTGGCACGTTTTAGATTATTAGTTTGTTTCATCTTTGGGATCTGTCCATCTTTGGCATTTGCCATGGATGATCCGGATGTTGAATGGCGAGAGCTTGAAAGCAGGCATTTCGTCATTCACTATCCGGCGGGAAGGGAGGCGTATGCAAAGCGAGCGCTGAGTATTGCGGAAGAAGCGCATGGGGTACTTGTTCCAAATTTGAAATGGGAACCTCGAACAAAGACTTTGATCAGCGTGGTAGATTATCTTGATTTTGCAAATGGCTGGTCGAGAACGACACCTAGAAACGAGATTCGTCTTTATGCATATCCGCCCTTTAATGATGAGGAGCTTGGATTATATGATGATTGGATGCGTACACTGATTTATCATGAATATACGCATGCGCTTCATACAGATAATTCGAGTGGTTTGCACGATGTGTTAAATGTTATTTTTGGAAAGTTTGCTAAAAATAATGCGGCATTACCGCATTGGTATACGGAAGGACTGGCTGTATATTACGAGACGGTGATGAGCAATCGAGGCCGTCTGCGAAATGCTTTATATCATGTTATGCTTTTCAATGCGGCTCGTGACAGGGTGATTCCCAGTCTTGGAACGTTATCGACGGGGCCTGTGAAATGGCCTGGAGGCTCAGCCAGTTATTTGTTTGGCAGTTTTTTTATTCAATATATCGCTTCAATATATGGTGAAGAGGCGCTTACAGATTTTAATCGTGAACTCGGTAATGACTGGCTCCCGTATGCCTTGAACCGGGCAGCACTTCGCATTTTTAACAAAACATGGGAAGATTTGTATGATACTTGGAGAAGAGAGGTATACGAGGAAGCAGACCGTGTGTATCAGGCAGAAGAAGATCATGTGACGCGGCACTCGTTATTGATGAAGCCGCATCGTCATTCGCAAGCGCAGTGGGTGCCTGGGGAGCATGCGTTGTCCTATGTGAAAAATGATGGTTATCATCCCATGGCAATATATAAATATGATATTGACAGTGGCAAAGAGACGATGCTTGTCGAGTGCTGGGGGGAATGTGTGCATCGCTGGGATGTGGATCATCACAGATTGATATTTATGCATCTGACGACCCTGGACGGCTATCGAAAACAGGAAATGTTATATGAAATGGATTTGCAATCCGGGAAAGTCAAGAAACTTGATATTCCGGGACGTATCCGAAGTTTTGATATCGACGGAGATATTCTTTATTGGGTGGCTTTAGAAGGTGATGTCATGGTGCTGTATCAGGCTGCATCGGACGGCAAGATTTTGGAGCTTTATCGCAGCAAGGCATTTGAGCAGATTGAGAATTTGGATGCAAAAGATGGGCAGATCCTGGCTTCTGTTTTTGATCCGGAGCGTCATGCTTTTGATATTCGTAAATATGTACACGGCTCATTTGATACATTGATGCGTGATCAGGAATTGGATATTTCGCCTTTTTGGATGCATGACGGCCGCATTGGGTATGTGAGCGCACACGAGAGACGTCTCAATCTTTGGGCATGGGATGAATCGTCGGGCCGCGCAGAGCGTCTGACGCATCTCCTGGATGGCATGATACAGCCAGTCGAAGCGCCGAATGGTGATATCTATTATACAGCCTATACATCCGAAGGCACGACGATAGCCAGGATTGATCATCAGGATCTCCAGAAATATGAAGAATATATGGAGAAGCCTGATTCGGAACAGGAAGTGACCTATATGCCGCTGGGCGATGTATCGCTTTCATCGGCAACACGATATCGCCCCTGGCAGTGGCTTTGGCCGCTGAATTGGTATCCGTCGCTGTCCTATAATGCGCTTGATAAAGCGCGTATTGGGTTGACTTTTAATGGCTCGGATACGCTCGATCATCACAGCTACAATGCAAGTTTTGAGTATTTGACGGGTAAGGGGCGCTTTGATTTCAATCTGTCCTATATGTGGACGGCCTTGCTTTGGGATATATCGTTATCGGCAGGGATGACGCAGAATGCATCGACATATCAGGATGGCAAGCGGACCAGATATTATGACTATCAGTTGGTGTATGCGAATGTCGGGGTAAGCCGTGTGCTGAACGCGCGCATGAGTACGCACAGTCTTGTGTTTCAGTATCAGCTCAATTATTTAAAGGCTCATGATACATTTACCTGGAGTCATCGCGACCCGGCGGCATCGATATGGATTCCGTCTTTGGGGTGGCAGAATGCGCTATATGCATCCTGGGAGTGGAGCAGCCTTCGGCAGATGGAACGCGCGGTCTCGACTGGGGCCGGTTATGCCGCATGGGCACGCGCACGCGTGGAAGCCCCCTGGCTAGGGGCTGATCACTATACCCTGATGGCCGAGTTTGGGGCTGCCGGGGCATGGACAATGCCGTATATCGATACACATGTGGTGTGGCTGAAAGTTGCGGGCGGCACGTCCTGGTCGGAGGATCCCCAGCGGTATCCGTTTGTATTGTCGAGTGCTTCAGGGATTTCTTTGAATGGTGGAAATGTATGGATGCATGGATATGCATCGGGTTCGATATATGGGGCTCATTACCTGTATGGGCATTTGGCGTATGATGCCGGAATATGGGATGCGGATTTGGGATATTCGACACTTCCGATCGGGTTGTCTCGATTCGGTGCTGGGGTTTTTGCCGATTGGGGATATGCTTGGCGTAATGATTATTGGAATATATTAAACTCAAAATATAGTTTGGGCGTGAATTTATATATTGACTGGATACTTGGGTATCGGTTGCCAGTTCGCATGACATTGGGATATGCATGGGGCGGAGCCCCACGCGGCGGTCATCAGGGGTTTGTCTATTTCAGTTATTGATCGCAGCTTAGTCGGTTTAAAAATATAACAAGGCTAGCTATTTCCGCTTGTAGACCTTGCTTCACATATTATAGGGGGAGAACTTCTGTGGTTTCGAGCGTCTCGGAAACAGCCGGGATACGCATCTTGATTTTCGTATCTTTTCGTATGACCGTGAGCTGCGTATCGCTGGAATCATGCCAGTCTGTGGCTGGGGCAGGCACGATCCAGTCTCCGGGATTGATTCCTGCACGAGCTGCTGGGCTGTTGTTGCGGATTTTATTAACATATAACGTGGCGTTATCAGCATCAAAGCCGTACTCTAGACCGATAGAAGATTGCGTGACCACTTTTTTTTGTGTGGTCAGGCCGTTGGTAGAGAGGATTTCTGCAATCGGAAGGTCGGCCCCCGGACGGATATAACGTTTGAAAAATTCTTTGAAATCAAATGCGCTGTATTGGGCAAGAAGATCATGGAGCGTCTGGTTGGACTGGAGTGTATCCCAGCTGACAGAATTGCTCAGAAATCGCCAGAATCCGGGCATGCTCAGACCGGTATGAAAACGCTGCCATTGTTGCTCGATCGCAAGGCTTAGGAAAAAGCCGTGATGATATGCGTCATAGACCCCCATTTTCTGTTTGGTCAGATTAAGTGACATCCATGCATAGAGGTCGTCGCGGCTGATCAGGCCCAGAGAGAGCAGGGCGGTCAGGGCGATATATTGCGTCATTCCCTCACGGAACCACGCGGTCTGCGCGAAGCTCTTGTTTTCAAATCGCAGGTTCTCGCCATTGTATAGGTGGAACAGCTCATGCGCCATCAGAATCCTGCGCGCACGCGTGTTGCGAGAGGCTTTAGTGCCCATTTCCAGCACGATGCCGCCCTGACGTGCGATGCCATGGATGTAGTTCGCATCAAAGGGAATGTCGAACAGGAAAATCGCGATACGCGCAGGCGTTTTGTTGCGCATCAGATCGCTGTAAAAGCCAAGGATCAGCGAGAGTTCGCGCTCGATATCCGCGATTTCCGACTGATAACTCGGGTCAAACGCGAGCTGCCATGTCAAATCTTCGGAGGACGCGGCGAGGACTTTGGGCACATGGAATCCCCAGAAACTACGCGTCAGCTCGTAATGTCCTTGGGCTTCAAAATGCTGGCTGTTCGTCGTTCCGCCCTGCGTGATGACGGGGGCGAGTGTCGTGACGATCTGGCCGCCGTTGATGATTTGGACCGTTGTGGTTTCGGTGCGTGTGGCGGTTTCGTTGGCCCCGCGTTCGATAAACAGCGATTCCCCCGGAAATACGAGCATCTTGCCGTTCCTGTTTGGCGAAAGCTCGGATGGCAGCCAGAACCTGTCTGGCGGCAGTTCGGACATGATCAGCTCGTATTCAAATTCGCAGCTGAATGCCGTGATTTTGGAAAGACAGCCAGAGCGGTCGAGCTTGGCGACCAGCGGGACATTCTGGTCAGTGCGGATCTGCACAATCTGCAACGTTTCCCCAAAGCGCTGGCCGAATGCGGGCAGGCATACGGTTTCTTCGCGTGCGATTTGGCTCAGTTGTGCGCGCACCCTCAGCGCTCCACGCGCCGCGTCTACCGTGATTTCGTAGCGGTCCGGTTGCACTTCTGCTTCCGGCATGGGCTCCGTGCGGTAAATCTCCTGCGCGCTCGCAAGTAGCGGCAGAAACAGGCTGATAATGCCCAGAATGGCTGTCCGAATTCGCATAAATCATCCTTGATCTGATGCGGCCACAAAAACCTCGGCTACTTTAAACGATAAGGGCGCAGTGTGCAAATATGGATGTTTGGTGGCTTCGGCTATCGCGCTTTGGCGCGATACGCCTCGCATGTGGCTTCGGCTATCGCGCTTTGGCGCGATACGCCTCGCATGTGGCTTCGGC
>JAFZFY010000365.1 GCA_017555665.1 Pseudomonadota bacterium
GGCGATGTTCATGCGAAGGAAATATCTGCCGTCACCGCCATAAGCCGTGCCTTTGTTCAGAAATAGACCTGTTTTCTGGCGGATCATCTGTCCCAATTCCGCGGAATCTTCTGTATATGCGCGGCAGTCGAGCCAGAGAAGATATGTCGCTTCGCCAGATACAAGCTTTACCTTCGGAAGTTCTGTTTCTAAAAAATGTTTTACATATAATTTATTTTCATAAATATATGCGCGAAGCTCGTCAAGCCATGCTGCGCCCTGGTTAAAGGCTGCGATGGCTGCCGGGACAGCTAAAATATTAGGCTCCGCAACTTCATCGGTGTTCAATGCGCGCCAAATCTTGTGGCGCAGAACTGGGTTTGATGCCATCACGGCTGCTGTTTGAAGCCCGGCGATGTTAAATGCCTTTGTCGGCGCGATACATGTGATACTGTGATTCCGGCATATGTCAGAAACCGATGCATACGGCACGTAATCGATGCCAGGATCCGTCAGGTCACAGTGAATCTCGTCCGACACGACGGTCACATGATGCTTTTCGCAGAGCTCGCCGACTTTTGCCAGGGTTGCCTTATCCCATATACGACCGACTGGGTTATGCGGATTACACAAAATAAATAATGTCGTCTGTGGATCGCTGAGCTTCGTTTCAAGATCCTCAAAATCCATCTCATATCTGCCGTCCTGATATCTGAGCGGACTTTCGATCACATTTCGGCCATTGTTGTATATCGAATTGAAAAATATATTATATACGGGTGTCTGAATCAGGACTTTCTCGGCAGGCGAGGTCAGCTTTCGGACTGCTGAGGATATCGCCGGCACAACCCCCGTGCAAAAGACAAGACTCTCTTTATCAAATTCGAGGTGATGACGCGTGCGCCACCATCCCTGATAGGCTTCGTACCACGCATCCGGAATCTTCTGGTAGCCATAGACGTGTTCTGCAACTTTAGCCTCTATGGCAGCCAGGATTTCAGGCGCAACCTCAAAATCCATATCCGCGACCCACATGGGAAGCTCATTTTCGGCAATATCCCATTTATAGCAATTGGTGTGGCGGCGGTTGATCTGCTTGTCGAAATCGTATGTCATGATTGGGCATTCTCCGTTTCAATGATTTGAGTTTTACTTCGATCGATGTTCGGGTCATCGAATATAAGCGCTTTGATACGCGCGCAGCGGATCTTTCCCGATGTCGGATTTTTCACGCTGTCGATGCTGCTGATGACATCTGCATCGACCGTCGCATATTCAAAAGCAAGTGTTGTATTGATCAGACGGCAATTTTCAAGGACAACGTTGTCCATATAACAAAATCCTTGAAGGCTTTCGATCATGCAATTGACAAATCTAACATTTTTAGAATTCCATCCGATATATTCGCCAGAAATATACGAATCATAAACAACAACGTTTTCACAATTCCAGAATGCATCTTTGGATATCATCTTTGCGTGATGGATTTCAATATTTTGACATCCATCAAAACTATAGTTGCCGACGAGATTGAATTGATCGGCGCGAATGTTCGTGCATCCCATGGCAAAATAGTCGCCTCGCGCAGTCACATCATTCATCTCGATATTCTGGCAGTTCCAGAGTGTTTCAGAGGCCTGCGTAAAGTTGACATGTTCAAGCCTGAGACCGTTGACGCGCCGGAAGCCTTTGGGGGCTTCATAAAGACAGTTGGCAAGCGATATATGGTTGACATACCATATCCCTGCACGCGCCATGTTAAAAAATGAGCAGTCATTCACAGTGATATCATTGCAATACCAGAGGGGATATTTCCATTGAAATGAAGACCGTTCCACAATAATGTCCCGACTTTCCTTGAGCGGTGACTCTCCATCTGCGAACATCGAATCCCTGATAAGAAGATTGCGGCTCATAAACAGCGCTCGCTCGCCTGTAAACACTTGACCTTGCTTGAGTTCTCTATCCATATTGATCCTTGGTATCGGGTTCTGGGCTTGAGCTAGGAAGCCGCTGCCCGAAGATATCACGTTCTCGACATTAAACACAGATTTCTTTTGGTCAAATCGCTTTATTGTTGTCACTGATCTGCCCACAAACTTATCTGAAGCATGGTGGGCATTGCGGACAGGCAATCGGCAGCAGAGGGTAGGCTGTAGTTGGTCACACAGGAACTTTTGCCCTGAGGTTATATAAATATTCGACTGTTTACAGGCGCAAAAATTGTTGAATGCTCATGATCTAGAGAGCTCTGCGTGGCAACTTTCGTGACGACCCAGCCAGACCTTTAAACTTATAGTCATGGCTAACTCGCCTGTATTCAATGCGCTAGACGTATTGCTCGACTGCGTTGCTGTCGAGCGAATACGCCGTTGCCTTTCGATACGCCCTATTTATCAGCATTCCCGGTGTCAAATATGCCCCGGATATCGATCGCTTGTGCAAAATACTGTGCGCCACCGCGCGTCAGATGTTCGCAGTCCTGGCTGATAAATTTATGATCTGTAGAAAACACGCGGATTCGCCCGTCCGAGGTGCGCACCTTTTCGATAAAATCGATATAATGATCGCCCCAGTCTGCTTTCCAGGCATCATTGAGCGCCTCATATCGCGGGTCACTTGATACAGTCATGTCAAAGTAGCCGGGCTCTTTTCTGTGCCGGTAGATTTGACCGTTGTTCTGACCAAAGTTTTTGGTCCCGATGCCGTAGATATTGTCTATGTTTCGTGCGTTTTTCCACAAGTAATCTGGTACGGCTGCTTTCTGTGCAAAAATAAATATATAATCGCTATCCTTTATGCGCGCCAGATGCTTGTGTTCACTGAGCTTGTTCAGCGCATTGTTTGTATATATATAGGAAAGTTCAATTTTATCTTTCATCTCCGATTCAAATAAAATGTTGCCCCAGTCGCGTGCAAAGGAATTGCCGATGACGAGTACCTTTAGGCGCTTGTTGTCCTTGGAAAAGTCATGATCGTATTGATAGATTCTGTCGCAATATTCGGCATGCATGCTTCTGTGCACATTCGCTTTGTTGATGTCGAGTTCGGGCACATCGCGGATCACGCCTGCATGCATGTAAACCACAAAGGCGATTGCACATGTGATGAGCTCTGCGGCTCCGATGCTGATCCATGCGCCTTTGCAAGATTTGATCTTCTGCTCGACGAGCATATAGGTCAGTAATGAAATGATAAAAACAGCCCCCAGATAGATGACCGTCGACAGGACGGTGAGTTCGGTCGTCCAGTAGTATCTGTAAAAAGCAATAAAGATCTGGTGCCAGACAAATAGGCTCAAGCTCATTTTGCCCACGAACGCCAGAGGCCGTGTGTCGAACACAAGACGGCTGATAGGGTTTTGCGTATGGTTCTGCGCGACGGCAAGGCAGGACAGCGCGACAGTGAGGAGCAGAAGCGCCTGCGGCGGCAGAATCAGATGCGAGCCATATTCTGTTTCGGCACCCACGACGGGGAGCTGTGCCCCAAGCGCGCTCGCGTCAAAATTGACGAGGCTGATGCAGATCACGCCAAATAGCGCGAGAAGTGATACGGGGGACAGCCATTTATGCCGGCTCAAAGACGGCAGGGAGGTCAGGTTCAGGCCGATCAGACCGCCTAGACCCAGCTCGAAAAATCGGTTCTGGATCCAATAAAATCGGATGCCCTCAGCCGTGTGCGGGTTGATCCCAAATGTAAATGGATTTAAGTAACACAGTATGGATAGCGCACATAAAAGGATTAAAAATATATTCGTTTTCTTGAGCTTTTGTTCGTCGGTCTGTTCGCCTTTTCGGAGCGCGAATTTCTCGAAAATCTGCATGATCAGCGGAAAGATGATATAGAATTCGACGAGGACACCGAGATACCAGACATGCATCAATGGTTTATAATCATTGAGCGCATTCCAATAATTCTTGGATGTCATCGAGGAGAGCAGGTTGCCGGACAGGAAGTTTGAGGCGATCACTGCCAGCGAAAGGTTTTCGTAGTCGTCTGGCAGCATGTTCCAGCTGCCCGCTAAAAGGCAGACCGTTGATGCGAGCAGCACGAGCGGCAGAAAACGAATGAGCCGTTTCTTTAGAAAATCACGGTATGAAAATGTATTTTGTACGATGCGTCGGTAGACTGACGGAATGATTAGAAAGCCGTTAATGACAAAAAACAGATCAACGGCAAGATACCCAGATTTCAGTATTCCGAGATGATAAAAGACCACCGCGATGATTGCCAGTCCCTTAAAAACATCAAGATCTCGACGGTATTCTGAAGCCATATTATCTCCACTTTGATATGCACTCAGACATGCCTCACGGATCCGTGAGGAGCTCGTAATCTATTCAGGATCTGCCGCAAATACAAGTGATAATGTCGCATCGGGCGGCATATTCGGCGGCAGTTCACCTGGTTTGTAACCGCTGGGGGAAATTTCATCGCAATAAACTTGAAAAATTGACGGATTGGTCTATATGGCGCCTGCATTTCGGGCACTCGGATCTGTGCGAGTTTTCGGAATGTCTGATTTTTGAGGAATTGCAAATGAAATATGTTCTCTATTTTGATTCAAAACAGGAAGAAGTCGCGCATGTACGCGACAAGATAAAGCTCCTGCTGGAACTCTGGAAGATCCGTCAGAAAGATATCGATCAGGCGGATGTCGCCCTTGGGCAGCTTCTGGATAAATTGGTCGAGGTCTCGACCGAAGATCGGCTCAAGATCGAGGCGCACAAACTCTTCGGGGACTGTGTCATCCGTATATCTGGGCGTGGCACGCCGTTAAAGGAAGAGGATATCCCGACGGGCATCGACATGCCCGAACTTTCGGAAGTGGACTCCGAGCAGGAGTCGATCATCCGCAGCATCATCATCAAGTCTTATGGGCGCAAGGTCTCTGTCCATAATAAGAAAGGCCTGAATGTCGCGTCCATTCTTGTCGAGACGAGCAAGCAGCGCGCGCTCAGGCGCACACTCGTGGCCCTGATTGGCGGCGTGCTGTTCGGGTTTGTGATTCGGGCGATCAGCGATACATGGGCGTTTGCCTTTGCGGATAATTTCTGTACGCCCGTCTATACGATGTTTCTCGACGCGATCAAGATGCTTGCCGCCCCGCTCGTGTTCTTTTCTATTGCGGCGGCGTTTGCGAGCAACAGCGATATCCGCAGCATGGGCAAATTCAGCCTGAAGATGATGGGGACATTCGCGCTTACCTCCTTTATCGCGATCGGCGTGGCCATCTTCGGCTTTTATATGCACCCGATCGGGGATCCGTCCCTGACGGGCATGGTGTCGGATTCTGCGAATGCCATCGCGGGGGCGGCTGCTACGACAACGATATCGATCAAAAATATGATCATCAATATCATTCCGATCGATCTGTTCAGCCCGTTCCTGAAATCGGATATGCTTCAGGTCATGTTTCTGGCTGTCCTGGCAGGGTTTGGCGTGACAAAGCTCGGTCCTTCAGGGGTGCCCGTCAACCACGCGCTCGACTTGCTCAACGAGCTGTTTCTTAAAATTACAAAAATCGTGATCAAGTTTATGCCGCTTTCTATATTTTGTGCAATGGCAAACATGATCATAAAAACAGACACGTCATCGCTCATATCTGTCGGTCAGTGGATGCTTGCGACCGTGCTCTGCTATGCTTTTATGTTAATTGTATATGCAGTGATGATCCCTGTGTTTACGCGCCTGTCGCCGATTACATTTTATAAGAAATATGCGCCTGTAATGCTCAATGCATTTGTCATTTGTTCCGGGAACGCGGTCATGCCGTTTAATATGGAAATATGCCGCACGAAACTAGGGATTCATCCCAAAGCCTATTCGTTTGCCATACCGTTTGGTACGGTGATGAATAAAAATGGCGGCTGCATCGTCCTCATGATCAGCACGCTGTTCATGGCGCATATATTCAATGTTCCAATTGATACCGGCATGCTTGTAAGTCTTGCCGTGATGAATTATATCCTTTCGATTGCGGCACCTGCGATTCCTGGATCGCTCCTTATCTGTATTGCCATGATCCTGCCAATGATGGGTATATCTGCAAATGCCATAAGCATTATTATTGGTATCTATGCGCTTGATTCGATGATACAGACGGTTCTGAATGTGACCGGAACCGCAGTCTGCACGATGATTGCCGCCAAATCAGAAAATATGGTGGATATGAATGTTTGGAATGAAGAGTGATTCCAGATATTGATTTGGCATTTTATAGATTGTTTTAGCATTGGATTGTTCTATTTTTGTGAAGGGGGAAGAATCCCCCTTCGCGGCTATGTGCTCGCCGGTGTGCGGTCCTGCGTGACCGCACATCCGGCTGCGCGCATACGCCGCTACCCCCACATCATCACACTCGTATCCTTCCGCATGTGATTGCTCAGCGCATAGGCTGGACATTGACGGCAGAGTTATCCCTGACACAATTTGCTTGAAGAACATCTGGTTGTGCGATAGAAAAGAAATGCTATGAGTACAGCGAACGAAGTTCGAATGACTATGGCGTGCGATTGAACCTTTTTTTATAGGAGTCAGGAGATGCAGCACAAACTGATTGGTGACCGTTTTCCCGTTCTTGAATGCACACTCAGCGATGGCGAAGCTATGGTGTGTGAAGGCGGGGCCATGCTCTGGATGACCGACAATCTCGAAATGGATACGAAAGGTGGCGGTGTTGGCGGTGTGTTTAAAAAACTGATTTCAGGGGAAGCACCTTTCCAGAATGTCTATACGGCCAAAGGCGATGCCAAGATCGCATTCGGCGCAGGCATTCCGGGCACGATCCTTTCGTTCGAACTTGACGGCAGCCGCTCGCTCATCGTGAAAAAAGGCGTGTTCCTCGCCTCGCAGGAGTCTGTCACGCTCGATATCGCTGTTCAGAAGAAGATCACGAACGGTCTCTTTGGCGGCAACGGCTTTGTGATGCAGTCGGTCAGCGGCTCTGGTTGGGTATTCCTGGTTGCCGAAGGCGATATCCATGAAGTGGATCTTGCGGAAGGTGAAGTCATTGTCGTGGATACCGATCATCTCGTCGGCTATGAATCGACGGTCACGTTTGACCTCGTTGAAGTTGCTGGCCTCAAGAACAAACTCGCAGGCGGCGAAGGCCTGTTCAATACGAAGCTTGTCGGCCCCGGCAAAGTGTGGATGCAGACCATGTCGCTGCGCGCCATGCTCACTGGCTGGCTGCCGGTCAAGGCGTAATCCCGATTCTGCCAGGACAGCATTTGGTAATATAAACAAAGAGCGGCTTTAAGCCGCTCTTTGTTTATATAAATCATAGGATACGTCACCGATATGGCGTGGGCATCAGTTGCACGACGGCAGGATAAAGGCTGCGCTTGAGTATTCGTTTTCGCGCACATACCCCATTTTTTTGAATTCCTGGTCAGTCTTGTTGAACAGTCTGTAATCGATCTGGACGGCCGAGGATCTGCCGTTTGTGATCTCCACGAGATCGGATGTCACATCGACGTTGCGCCATTTGCCGTCGATATAGACGAGGTTCCATGCGTGGGATTCCATCGCCCCACTGTCGGTTGCCTGCATCCCTGTCACGACGTAGCACGGAATGCCGAGCTGATCCATGAGGTGTTTGAATGCGCGAGCAAAGCCGGCGCACACGGCATGGCGGTTGACGATCGCGCCGTATGCCGTCTGGTCAAGTGCATTGCTGCCGTAATTGACATGCGAGGCGAGGTAATCGTGTACATATTTTTCCATCGCGAGTCCCGATCCGGCTGCGCGGGCATTGCGGATGATTTCGGCAGATGCGTTGGCAAACGACTGGGCTGCCTGTGTCGGCTGGTACACGAGATCATTGTATTTGAACATGAGTTTGGTTTCGGTAACCGTCTGTCCGATCAGGGTCTTTTCATGCGAAAAACTTTCGGACATCCAGATGACTTCCGGATGATCGTTCGTGATCGCTTCGATGACGCGCTTCATCGCGTTGGCATCCAGGTCACCGGAAACCGTGACATACTGGCGGCGTTCGGTGACAGCTTGGTATATCGGATCATAGAGCTTTTTCTCGTAATCGGAGAGCATGGCGCGATAGGTGGCATTTCCCGAAGCCGGAAGCGCGTTTCCCGCTGTATTTGCTGGGGTTGGCGTGACTTTTGACGGCGCTGGCGCGTCTTTGGCGACGGTCACTGTCGGGGGATTGGTTGGGGCGGGGACGGGCTTGGGGGCTGCCTTGACTGGCGCGGTTGTGTCATTCTGATAAACGTTGTTATATACTTTTGTGTTATTTTCTATATGCGTTTGAGGATTTGTATTTTGAATGACAGGGGCATATGGATCCGAATCGATCATTCTGTAGGCTTCATTGAGCATCTCGTCGATGTCTGGATCGCCGGTCGGTGCGAATGGCGCATTGGTGGACGGCTGGTTTCTTTGGTAATCAGGTTGATTGATCGGGGTCTTGGGGGGATATGACGGCGCCTTGGGCTGTGCAGGCATCGGCGGCCGTCTGTATGGCTGGTTTGCCTGACTGGGCGTGTTCTGCTGGGCCGGCCGTGTATATGTCTGCGTATAGGTGGTCGTGCCGCTGTTCGGCTGGTCATCGCTGTTATAGTAGGTATGCGTGACCGTATAGTGATATTCGTTATCGCCCTGGTCTGAATCGAGATATTGTTCGACGATATCATAAACGCCATACTCTCTGAGAATATCATCGGCATCATCTTGGGCTGTTGCTGCAGTCGGCAGAAGGACGGTGCTCAGGAATGCAAGCGGAAACAGGGATTTGAATGTGCTCGGCATGGGATGTCTCCTGAATGATCTGGACAGTCACGGCGACTGGCAGGCGGGGGCATCAAGCAAAAATAATGCCTGTATGATATAAATCGTTGCAGTTCTGCCCATAGGGTGCCAGCGTATCGCCCCGTATGGCGATAGCTGGCGCAGGCATGGCGTATCTGCTTGTGTTCACAAGCAGATAGCCTGCCTGTGAGGCCGTATGCGCGAAGCGCATAGGCCGATGCGATGTCTTTGAGGCCGTATGCGCGAAGCGCATAGGCCGATGCGGCGCTCGTATGCGCGAAGCGCATAGAGCGCGTCAAAGATTCTTTGCTAATATAGATTCGCTTTTTATCTAAAATAATATAAACCGATATAAACTAATAATATTAGGTGTTTGGATTCGTTGTGGAGATCTCAATTTTAGCGAGATCGGAGACGTTGTAGCAGGTTTCTGCGCCTTCGATGTTGAGTTTATGCGAGACGAGCGCGATATCGGAAACATCGTCGCATGTGCGGATTTCTTTGCATCTGTCTTTCTTGCTCGGTTTCCAGCCATCGGCGGCAATATAGTCGCAATAGAGGGTGGAAAGGTCTTCTGTGACACCGGCAGCCGCGAGGACATCGGCCACGGAGACGACGGCGGTGCCGTTCTTGTCGACGGCTTTATCGGCGAGTGTGACGAGATCGACGGTGGCCTTGGCTTGACCGTCCACGGTGATTTCGATATTCCAGGACTCGGCTTGCGGGGGATCCTGCGGTTCGGGATCTGTATTTTCAGGGGCCGGCGTGATTTCGATCGTGCCGAGACCGGTCACGTTGTAACAGTTGGCAGGGGCACCTTCCATCGTCATCTTGTGTGCATCGACAAGCGAGATATAGGAATTTTCAAGTCTGTCGCAGGTCAGGACTTCCTTGCATGTATCTTTTTTGCTCGGTTTCCAGCCATCTGTGGAGGCATAGTCGCAGAGGTATTTGCTCATGTCGCCCAGGGCGATGCCTGCGGCTTCGAGGATGTCCGAGAGCTTGACGGATGCCACGGAATTATACGTGACGATCTTGTCGGTGAGCGTGGCGATATCGACGGTATAGGTCTTGCCGTCGAGCGTGATCTTGATCTCGTAGGAATCGTAGGAATCGCGCTGTTCGGTGACATAAATCGCCTTGATGTGATCGACTGCGCCGCATGCTTTCGTGGCTTCGGCTTCGCTGAGCGAACGGTCGCTCGTGAATATATATTGATCTTTGAGCGCGTCGCAGCTCACGGCAGAACATACGCCTAAATCGCCGAGCGATTTGTCGCCTGTATCCGTGCGCATGTCGCACAGATAGCTGCTCAGATCGACTTTGATGTCGGCTTTGTCAATGATATCGGCGATCTTGACGGCTTCTTTGCCATCGACGGTCGTTTTGGTGAGCTGGTCGATATCGATCTCGCGGCCGACAACTTCGCCATTGAGATAGATCCATACTTTTTGGGAAGACGCGCTCGTCTTGTACATCAGGACTTTGCCGACATCCGTGACGCTGTAGCAGCCATTTTTCATCGGCGCATCATCGCTATAGAAAAGCCTGTATGTGGCTGTATTTACATAACTCATCTTCGTATATGAACATGAAACCATCGCGCAACGCTCGCCTTTGCTCGAAGGCCTGAAATGCTCATCATCTGACGATTCATAATCACAGACATATTGCGCAAGGAAGTCGTCTAATTCGGCATCGGACAGATTGTTTACTTTTTGAATGATATCGGAAACGGGGATGCCGTTCTGGTCTATGCCGCCGGCGTTGATATCGATGGCAAACTGGAGCATATCGGTGAGATCGACAGAGCCCTTGGATTGATCGTCGATGACGACTTCAAACGGCTTGTCGCCTGTCGGGAGCTCTTCTCCTTGAATGTCTTGTGAATCGTTGCAGGCGCAGAGGGCGCATGTGCTGAGAATGGCGAGGATCGGAAGTAGTTTTTTCATGATGTCTCCAGCTTATGTTTGATTTGTAGTGTTAAAATGCAACCGTGTTGCATTTGCTGGGGCGCGTAATTAGCCCCAATCGCGCATGATGTCAAGCATGCGGGGTTGAGATTCAGGGCAGAGGCTGTGGTGTCGCGGATGTCGAGAATGATGCGCAAAGGGGTGCGAAAAGCGGGCAAAGGGCGTATAAGGCATCGCGTCAGGGCGATCGTTCCCTGAGCACTGTTTACTTTGACTTTGAGGAAATGTTTTATGGCGAATGAGATCAAGGCGCCGGCGGATGTTGCGGCACCGCCACAAGATGCGCAGCGTACCGAGAGCGGGCTGGCTTATATCATGTTGAAATCGAACCCTTCCGGCGATCGGATCACGGAATCGGACTGGGTGAAGATCCATTACACGGGGTGGACGACGGACGGCGTGATGTTTGACACGAGCCGGAATGGGGATGAGCCGGCGGTGTTCCCGATTGATCAGCTGATTCCCGGCATGAGCCAGGCGCTGATGCTTGGGCGCACGGGCGAGTCGTTGCGCGTCTGGATCCCGGAAGAACTCGCTTATAAAGGCGTGAAGGGCGCGCCGCAGGGCATGCTTGTGTTCGATTTCGATATTCTGGGCAAAGCGACGCCTGAGAAGCCGTCATTTGAGCCGGTCACGGGCGCGATAGAGCTTCATGATGGCCTATTTTACGAGATCAGCCAGCGCGGACACGGCGCAGAAACGATCCGTGAGAGCGAGATCGTCGCGATCGATTTTACGGGCTGGCATGTGCAGAGCGGCATGCTTTTCCATTCGTCTGTCCAGATGGGCGAGCCGTTGATCGGGCAGGTGAAGGATCTTTTCCCGGCATTTCGCGAGGTGCTCGTGCATGCGCATGAGGGTGACCGTGTGACAATTTGGGTGCCTCAGGCGCTTGGTGTGGATCCCGGCGGTCGCAAGCTGCCTGGCCGCCTTGTGTTTACGGTCGATATTCACGAGGTGCGGCCGGCGCCGCAGGGCATTCCGGCACCGGATGATGTCGCCGCGCCGCCAGCCGATGCCGAGCGCACGGCTTCGGGGCTTGCCTCGAAAGTGCTTGCGCCGGGGACGGGCGACCGCCATCCGACGGCGACGAGCCGCGTTCGCGTCCACTATACCGGCTGGACGACTGACGGGAATATGTTTGATTCGAGCGTGGTGCGAGGCGAGCCGATCAATTTTGGACTGAACCAGGTGATCGCGGGCTGGACCGAGGGCGTGCAGCTCATGGTCGAGGGCGAAAAAAGGCGGCTGTGGATCCCCGAACAGCTGGCGTATCGCGGCATGCCGGGCATGCCAGCCGGGATGCTCGTGTTTGATGTCGAATTGATCGCCATCCTCTGATGTATATCTTGCGAGGGGGATTCCGGATGAAGCCCCCTTGCGCCTATATGCGCGCTGCTTTTATGTAGTGTGGCTTTTGTGCGGGCAGCCTGCTGTCCGCATGATTCATTGGTTTTGAGCGCGTGCGGGGGCGAGCAGTGACCTGAATCGTAACAATTTTTGCTTTGTTTTATATATAAGCTAATATATAAAGATGAGATACCGCATGCGTCGCGGTGGATAGTCGGATTAATAATTTGCGAGAGGATCGGGAGTTTGCGGATGATTTCGAGGCTGTTTGACTTTTTGGAAGAATCACCGGTGAGTTTTCACGCGATCGCGGCGATGGAAAAACGCCTGAAAGCGGCGGGATACAGGAAACTGGATGCAGCGGATCGTATGTCTGGCATAGCGCCGGGATCCAGGATCTATGTGACGAAAAATGATACGTCGCTGTTTGCATTTCATATCGGCAGCCGGCCCCTGGCCGAAACAGGCATCCGCCTGATCTGCGCACATTCGGATTCGCCGACGTTCCGCATCAAGCCGCAGCCAGAGATTTTGGGGGCAGGCAGGCTTTGCAAGCTGAATGTGGAAGTCTATGGCGGCGCGATTTTGAGCACATGGATGGATCGGCCTCTGGGGATTGCGGGGCGCGTGGTGGTTCGCACGGCGGATCCTATGAAGCCGGAAAGCCGTCTCATGCATATTCGTCGGCCTTTGCTGACGATTCCGAGCCTTTGTATTCATTTCAACCGGCAGGTCAATTCGGGCGTGGCGCTGAGTGTCCAGAAAGATATGCAGCCGATTCTCGGATATATAGAAAACGAACTTTCGGCAGATCGATATCTGATCGGCCTTGTCAGCCGTGAGATCGGTGTCGATGCGGATGATATATTAGATTTTGATTTATATTTATATAGCACGGAGAAGCCGTGTTGTTTTGGCGCGCATGATGAGTTTATATCCGCGAGCCGCCTGGATGATTTATCCATGGTTCATGCGGGTCTTGAATCGCTTTTGGCGAGCGATGGGGATGCCGTCTTTACGCGTGCGTTTGCCGTGTTCGACAACGAGGAGACTGGGTCGGGCACGAAACAGGGGGCAGGCAGCCCGTTCTTTGCGAGCGTGGTGAAGCGTCTCATCCTTGCTACAGGCGGCGATGACGAAGATTATTACTGCACGGTCGAGCGGTCGTTTATGATTTCTGCTGATAATGCGCATGCCTATCATCCGAATTATAGCGAGAAATATGATCCGGTATGCCGTCCGATATTGGGTGCAGGGCCGGCGATCAAATATAATGCGGCGCAGAAATATGCGAGCGATGCGTGGTCCGCCTCGGTATTTGAAGGGCTGTGCCGCGCGGCGGGTGTGCAGTGCCAGCGGTTCGTCAACCACAGCGACGTGGCCGGCGGAAGCACGCTTGGCAATATTCTGACGGGATCGTTTCCGGTCGCCGGGGTCGATATGGGCAACCCGATTCTGGCGATGCACAGTGTCCGTGAAACGGGCAGCGTCAGCGATCATGTCCAGTGTTTCAAAGCATTTGCGAAGTTTTATGGAGGCGGGGATGGTGTTTGATGTGTGAGGGGGAAGACTCCCCCTTCGCGGCTATGTGCTCGCCAGTGCGCCGTGTCACGGCGCTGCTGGCTGCGCGCATACGCCGCTACCCCCTCGACATTATATTTTTATATAACAAATGGGAGGTGTGTTATGCTTAAAGCGTTGTTAAAAAAGTGGAAGAAACCGCTGCTCGTGCTGGGCGCGACAGGATTCAGCACGACTGTGGTGGCGTGTTACGGGCCGCCTGCATACACGTATAACACGGAACTTGAGAATTCAGCGGTCAAGGTTTTGAGCCACTGCATCGATATGTCAGGCTCTGCTGAGAAATGCGATTACGGTTGCCGGAAGGGCGTGTGCATCATTCCTGGCGATCCGTGCAACGCCGAGAGTTTTACGGAGATCTGCGAATATGTGGATGTCGATGGCAACGGCACATTGCAGATGAAAGATACAAAACTGACGTGCGTGGACGGCAAGGTCGCAGAGATGCCGTGCGGCTCATGCGCGTATCAAGGCAGCCAGCAGGTGACTTGCAAAGAGAACCAGGAAGAGGAGTGAGATGACAGACGGACCGGTACTGAACGCGCACAATAAGGCGGAATATCCGCCGATGCATACGGCAGAACATATTTTGAACCGCACGATGGTAGATATGTTTGGCTGTGAACGCTCGAAGAATGCACATATCGAGCGCAAAAAGAGCAAATGTGATTATCATCTGGCAGCCGCACCTACTCCAGCGCAGATCGAGGCGATCGAGCGCCGCGTCAATGACGTGATCGCCTCGTGTGCGGATGTGACCGTGAGCTATGTGCCGCGCGACGCAGTGCCATCGGATGTCGATCTGAGCAAGCTCCCTGAGGACGCAAGCGAGCTGCTCCGTCTTGTCCGTGTGGGCGATTACGATGTGTGCGCGTGTATCGGCACGCATGTATCGAACACGCGCGAGATCGCGCCGTTCAAAATTATATCTTCGGATTATAAGGACGGCGTGTGGCGCGTGCGCTTCAAGCTGCTTGAAGGGTGACCGGGCGAGACAAGGAGCCTCGCTCGGGAATAGCGGCGATGATTTTTTGGGGGGATGTTCAAAGACCGAGAATTTGTAGGATGATCGGCAGAATATCTTTTTTTATCATCGTCTGCGTGAGGCTGTGTTCGCCCTCGATGAGCCTGAAATGGTCTTTGCCGTAGGCTTTGATGAATTCATCCTGGCAGTTGACGAGCGGATCGTTTTTGCCGAAAACGCCCCAGACGAGCTGTTTTTCGGCAGGCGTGATATTTTTTAAAGAAAGATTTTTTTCAATATCTTTGAATTCAGCGACCATTTGTTTGTCGACTTTGAAAGATGTCGCGCCGTCCTGCCGCTTATTTTGGAAATCGACATTTTTATTGAGATGCTTGAATGTGAGGAGTTTTGCCATGTGCAGTGCGGGGTTGACGCAGATGCGAGGGAAGCCTTTGAGGAGTTCGGCGTACATGGCGCCCATGGAAGTGCCGATGATGAGATCGGGGGCTTCGTTTGCGGCGAGGTCTTTGAGGAACGGGATTGCCAGGGAGGGCATGACAGGGATATCGGGGGAGAGGACGGTGATGCCGTAGTCTTGGAATAGGTAATTGCGAAGCGCGACGGCAGTGCCGGTGCTTCCGGCGCTTGAGAAGCCATGAAGATATAAGATCTTTTTCATAATGAGTTCTTGTTATAATTGTGGATGAACGCGCCAGAAAGATGGCGATATCGGATCATCGTGATGATAATCCACAAATGATTATATTTAATTATAACAAAATCTATTGTAAAGAGTCAAGTGTGATATCGTTATGTTATTATTCAGCCGTGACTGTTCAGCCCATAGGCTTATTCTGAGGCATATTGGGCCACTGCGGACAGGCAGTAGGCTGTAGATGGTAGGCTGTAGAAAGCATCACAAGAATTCTTGGCTGAGGGAATATAAGTGTTTGACAGCACATGGGCGCGATAAGCGTTGCAACGCCCATGATTAAAGGGCGGCTGAGTCGTAACATCGGCTTTGGTTGGCACGGTCTGCGTTTCGGCTGCGCATAGGCGCAAGGGGCGTTGAAACAACGCAGAGGGGGCGGATGTGTAGGTAAAATGCCGCGTATCGCGTAAAGCGATAGCGGCATTGGCGGCGCGTACCGCAGGAAGCGCCGCCGTGCCGGGCGTATTCGCAGAATAGCCCGGCGTTTTCTGGGACGCGGGCGCGGGCGCGGATGGAAAAGATTGACCGTGTGTGCCTGGTATGTTATCAAAAGCGTACAGGTGCTAAGAGGGGGGCTTGTGCTAGAATTAGATTTGTCAGACATAAAGATATGAAAAGAATAATTACAATTATTTTAGCATCATTGATTTGCTTGGCTTCGAGCGGGATTGCATTGGCAGATACATATATCCCGTCGCGCACGATCAATCTGGTATATGACGATTCCGGGAGCATGCTGAGGATCGACGGGACGCAGACGTGCGTGGACACGTGGTGCCAGGCGAAATACGCGATGGAAGTCGTGGCATCGATGCTCGATGAGCGCGACGAGCTGAACATTTATTACATGAGCGATTATGTCGGGAAGACGGATACGCCGCCGCGCCTGAGGCTTCATGGGAGCCGTGATGCGAATGCTGTGGCGGCGAATGTGGCGAAGATCCACGACACGATCACGCATGCGTCGAACACGCCGTTTGCGGCGGTGAAAAAGGCGTATGCGGACCTGAAGCTGTCGCATGCGGACGAGAACTGGCTCGTGGTGCTGACGGACGGCGAGTTTGAGGACGGCAAGTTTGCAAGCCGGCAGGTGGAGGAGGCTTATCAGCAGTTTACGCGAAGCGGGCGTGTCAAGGTGATGATGCTCGCGATGGGCGGGAATGCGGCGCAGATCAAGTCGGATGAGGCGCGCGGGATTTATTTTGAGCATGCCGTGACGACGAAGGAGATCCGCACGAAGCTGACGGGGTTGACGAACCAGATATTTCAGAGAAATGCGCTGCCGCAGCGGAATTCGACAGCGATCAGCTTTGATGTGCCGATGAAGCAGCTGATCGTGTTCGCGCAGGGCAAAGATGTTCAGATCAACGGGATCAAACGCGGGGATCAGCGTTATGCGCCGTCTGCGAATGTGCACGCGATGTATTCGACGCAGTCGTCCGATCCGAAGCCGAGCTGCAATCTGTATGATGAATCTTTGAACGGCAAGGTCGCGACATTTAACGGATCGTTTTTGGCTGGCGATTATCAGATTGAGCTGACGGGAACGCCCGATAGTATAGAAGTTTATTATAAACCTGATGTTGATGTTAAATTATATTTATATGATGAGATTGGAAATGATGTGACGGAGAAACCGAAGCTGAACAACGGCAAATATAAGATCGGTTTTGGCTTTGTGCGCGCGGGGACGGAGGAGAAAGTTCCGGAGTCTGGATTGCTTGGCGAGCCTGAGTTTGAGGCCAAACTGATCAACAATGATAAGGAGATGGCGGTCAAGGATGGCGATCTTGTGGAGATCCGTGACGGGACGCTGGACGGCGATTTTCATGCATTATATTTGAGATATAACCGCGTTCATACAAAACTGGAGCCGAGGACGGTATTTTTTACAAATCCGCTGGTATGGGAGACGGAAGGGCGTGACCCGTTCCATCTGACGAAGGACGGCCTTTCGGATGGGAATGAGCCGCTGACGGCGCATATCCGCATGAAGGACGGGGAGCAGATCGTGGATCTGACGGCGGAGCAATGGGCGGCCTTGAGCACGCCCGATGTCGTGGAAATCATGCCCGAACCGCCGGAGGATGAGGGCAGGAAGGCGCGCAAGCGGAAGAAGCCGGAGGCGGCTCTGCCGTTTAAGTTCCGCGCGGAAAAAGATGCGAGCGAATTGGGCAAAGTGCTGATCTATCCGACGGTCGATGCGGGGCGCGTGATGTCGCTTCCGCGCGATATCGATCACGTGATGATGAAGGGATGCACGGAGTTCGCGATCGGCGAGTCGACGGCCTACGGCTGCAGCGCGGATACGCGCGTGGCGATTCAGAATGATATCAAGTGGTGGGAGTACGCCTTGGACTGGCTGGCGCGCTGGTGGAAATGGCTGCTGGCGTTTATCATCGGGCTTGGGTATGTGCCGCCGGTCAAGAAGTATATGCCGAGGATTCCCCGCAATCTTTCGATCGAGATGAAGGCGAATAAGATCGGCAAGAACGATTCGAGCACGCGCGGAGAGTTCAAACGCTCCGTTCTGAATATACTCCCGTATCGCAGGAATACGGGCACGTTGAAGCTTTCGGGCGTGCAGGCCTCGGGCATCAACAAAGTCATGCAGCTGAAAGCTACGGGCGGCAAGAAAGTGATATTGGAGAATGCCAAGGATTATGTGAAAAAAGATATCACATTTGCAGGCATTCCGGTGCCTGATAGCAAGAAACGCAAGCAGTTCAAGTTTGGCACGACCCAGCCGATTTCGATCAAAACAGAGAATTTTATATATAACTGCACATTACTGGGGAACAAGACCAGGAAAGGCAAGTCATCGCAGAAAAGGAGAAAGTAAATTATGATCGCCCCCACTCTTCTCATTGGCCTTGGCGGCACCGGCTCCAAGATCATTCAGCGCGTCTCGAAACTTGTAACGGAAGACCAGCTCAGCCGTATTGGATTTGCGGTATTCGATACGGATATCAACGAGCTTCGCGATATCCAGCGCGCCAATCCTTTTATCAAGACGGTCCAGACATCGACAAAGCTTTCGGTAGGGGAATACCTGAACATCGACACGCACGCGCGTGACGAATGGTTCCCGGTGAACTCGATATTGAACAGCAAGACATTGACCGAGGGCGCGGGGCAGGTGCGCGCGATCTCACGCCTGGCCTTGGAAACCGCGATCCGTCAGGGGAACATGGAGCCGCTGCATCAGGCGGTCGAGAATTTATATAAGCTCGAAGAGGATCATTCGGATCAGGCGCTTCGCGTCGTGATCGTGAGCTCGCTGGCTGGCGGCACGGGGTCTGGCCTGATCCTGCCGGTGGCACTGTATCTGCGGAATTATCTCGCGACGCGGTTCCAGCAGAGCGCCAATATCACGCGCGGATTTTTCATCCTTCCCGAAGTGTTTTATGAGGTGATCCATGGGCAGTCGGAGCGCAATAACCTGAAATGCAACGCGTATGCGACGATCCGCGAGCTCGATGCATTTTTGATGAAAGGCGACGGGACGCTTCCCGAAAAATTTGAGAAGACGGTGAGACTGGAGTTTCCGCGTGTCGGATCTAAAGATTTTGATGAATATAATATTCGTCCGTATGATTTTTGTTTTCTGTTTGATGCACAGAACACGGAAGGCAAGAAACTCAACAATTTTGACCAGTATCTGGATCATGCGGCGAGCTGCATCTATGCACAGTCGATCGGCCCGACGAACAAGCGCAGCAATTCGTCGGAGGACAACACGATCCGCGAGTTGTGCGCGGAACGGGGCAGAAACCGTTATGCGGGCGCGGGCTCGTCGCGTCTGTTATATCCCGTGGACGAAGTCCGCGAATATGTGGCGATCAAGTGGACGCAGGAATGCGTGTCGAATGTTTGGCTGAAGTTCGACAAGATGTTCAATGATCAGCGCGCGAAGAATTCGGAGATGCTGGAGCAGGGGATCACGGTTCGCGATGCCGATCCGGCGGCAAGCTATATCCAGAGCGTGGAACAGCTGGCGGAACAGCGCGATCCGTTTGCAAAAGCGCTCGTGGATCAGTGCATGATGTATGACAATGACGGCTTGAAAGTTCTCGGCACGCGCTGGGACGAATATATGAAGAATTTGAAAGCATTCGTGCAAAGCAGCGTGAATGCTAGTTCAGATCTGGATGCGCAGCGCGAGTCGGCCCAGGGGCGTATGGGCGATATCGTCGGCGGGTCCGATACGTATGAACGCATTGTGGATGCGTGGCATGAGATCGATAAATACTGGCAGCTCGCGGTTCGTAAGTGCGAGGATACGGCTCAGAATATCGCCTATGCGATATTCATGGCTCAGTCGGATAATGTGACGGCTGAGAAGCGCAATTATCAGCTTGAGACATATCTGCGCGATTCTAATAATAATTTCATTCATCCGAACGCGGTGCGGTATTTCTTATATAAGAGCATGATGCTGTTTAAAGATGAGCTCACGGCTGCGACGAATAAGATCAATAAAGAGATCGAGGCATATTATAATAAAGAATTTTCTGAGATGGCTGATGACAAGGAGACGGAAGGCGTTGTCGAGACCATCGAACAGCTTTCTGATCGCAAGCAGACCATGCGTGACAAGATGAAGAACCGCATGGGCAACACGACAGACGATCAGGACGATATGAAAGATATCATGTCGCAGATGCTTCAGAAATGCGATGAATATCGTTTCCTCGGTGTTCTGGTGAGCGTGTTAAAAGAAGGCATGAATTATCTGAACAGCCTTTGCGATGCATTCAAATGTTTTTATGATAATTTTGCAGTCAAGATTTCGGATATGTCTCGTCGTCTGAATGAGATATCACGGAAATATGTGAATGCGCCCGGCAGGACGACGCGCTATGTGTGTGCATCTAAAGAGTGCCTCGACAAGATGGTTAAGCGCATGCCGTACACAGGCGGCATCATCCAGATCGATGGGGAGCTTGCGGACACGATCTATTCAAAAGTCAGAAAATATGCGATCGAGAAAGACAAGCCGCGCAATGCCTTTACATTGATATTTGAGGACGGCATCATCGGATATTTCAAGAATAAGGTGATGAAGGAATATGGATCGCGCGTGGATGTCGATGTATTGACAGCGCTTGAGAAGGAGATCGAGCTTCTTGAGGGCATGCAGGAGCCGAGTGTGCTTGAGCAGAAGGTGATCAAGATTATCGAGAATACGCGCAACTTGTCGAATCCGTTTATCGAGCGTCCGATGGGCGAGCAGCGAGCGCCGATCTCGGCTTGCGCATATCATCCGAGCCTCGATCCGCAGGATGATTCTCCGCGATCGATGCTTGTGGGGAAGGTGCTGAAGAATTTTGGCGGTTCAGCGGATGATGATATTTCGCGCAACGAGATCGTGTTTTATCAGGCCATATATGGTCTTCGCGCGAACAAGCTGTCGAAATTCTCGCCGGCAGTCGATGGTTCGCACGGCGAAGGCGAGTATTTCAAGGCATATTA
>JAFZFY010000366.1 GCA_017555665.1 Pseudomonadota bacterium
AAAGAAATGGACTGAACCGCATCTATTCGACACTGTTCAAACAAGGACGCGTAGAAGATGTGCAGCGTGCGGTCAGTGATCCCGAATATCTCAAACGCATTATGGATGAATTCGGCATCAAAGATGATGAAGAGGATGCAAATAATACATCTGACAAAGCAGATACAAATATTTAGATGATTTGAATTACCCTCTCCGCCCCCCGTCACACTAAAACCAGGCGAGTGACACGCCACCCTCGCGGTACTCGCCATCTCCCCAAAGTGGCTCGACCAGTTTGTCTGCTGTCCCCCAAAAAACTCTCAAATCCGCATGAATCATACCCTTCCGCATGCGCGCCCCACATGTCTCGGAAGAATTTATGCGAGGCGCGCAACCGCGCGATTTCCATGGGCACGCCCCACATGTCTCGGAAGAATTTTTGCCAAAGTGTGAAATACTGTGTTATACTGTGCCATGATTCTGGACTCCTTGCAAAAGGCGGTTGTCGTGAATTTCCTTTTAGCAAGAAATCGGTTCCGAACCAACTATAACGCCACATTTTTGTAGGACAGCAGTGCATTTTCCACAGGAGTTGAAACCATGGCAAATCCTTTCGAAAACATGACTTTTCTGTTTACGGGCAAATTAAAAAACATGAAACGCGATGATGCCGAGGCAAGAGTTGCGGCATTGGGCGGAAAAGTCGCAAGCGGTGTATCGAAGAATCTCTCCGTGCTCATCGCCACATCCGAGACAAGCGCCAAGACAAAGGCGCAGGAACTGAACAGCAAGGGCGCCAATATACAACTCTGGACGGAAGAACAGTTTCTGGAGGAGCTGGAAAAGGCCGAAAACGCAAGACTAATCCCTACCGAAAAGACCAAGACAGGCACCACGAAGAAACCAGGCACCACGAAGAAGATGAACGCCGAAAAGGTTGAAAGTGATGAAGTGGGGATGCGTCCATTCATCATTGAGATCGAAGTTAAGAAAAGAAATACAGAGGTCGAGTATACAATACACACAAAAAATAAATATGGAGATAAGTTCGAATACGAGGTTTTGTGTAGCGATTCAAAAGATGGTAAATTTAAATCATTTATATGTGATTTTCCTCCTGTCTTTAAACATACCTTTAAAGAGGCTGGCAAATACAAATTATCATTCAGAGGGAATCTTCCAGGGCTGTTTTTAAGGGATAAAAAAAATTATGAATTATTAGATGTTTACCAGTGGGGAGATATTTGTTGGCTCAAAATGGATAGCATGTTTGCGGAATGTCGTCGTTTCAACATTTCCGCAGTCGACCAACCGAATCTGTCAAAAGTAAAATCTTTGGTTAGAATGTTTTATTGTGCCGAATCACTGAATGCACCGCTTGAAAAATGGGATGTCTCGAAAGTCACGGATATGAGCGGCATGTTTCAGAAGGCAAGTTCATTCAATCAGCCGTTGGAAAAGTGGGATGTGAGAAACGTTAAAAATATGAATTGGATGTTTGATGGCGCGAGTTCATTCAACCAACCGCTGGAAAAATGGAATGTCTCGAAAGTGACGGAAATGTGCTCGTTGTTTGCTGATGCAAGTTCATTCAACCAGCCGCTGGAAAAGTGGGAAGTAACAAATGTTAATAATATGAGATCTATGTTTGCTGGTGCAAGTTCATTCAACCAGCCGCTGGAAAATTGGGATGTATCAAACGTCACAAACATGAGCCTCATGTTTATTGATGCAGCTTCATTCAATCAGCCGTTGGAAAAGTGGGATGTATCAAACGTCACAGACATGAGCTTCATGTTTGCTGGGGCAAGTTCATTCAATCAACCGCTGGAAAAGTGGAATGTCTCGAAAGTCACAAGCATGAGCTTCATGTTTAATCGCGCAGAAGCCATGAAAAAACTACCGTCCTGGATAAAAGAATAATAACCGGGCCCAACGCCGAAACTCGACACCGCGCTGTGACTTGACGCGGTACCCCACCGAGATCACCATGTCCAGATTATAGTACTCGATCATGCGTTCGACAGTACGTTCCCCCTCTTCTTGAACTGTCGCAAATTTTGCGACAGTTGAATCATCGAGTTCCTCCTTGAGCGCATTGGCGATATGCTTGCCAATCGTCTTGACATCGCGCCCGAAGAGTTCGGCAAGCTGCCCTCTGTTCAGCCATACCGTCTCGCGATCCGTTTGCACGCTCAAAGTCACCGCCCCATCCTTCGATTCAAACAATACCAGTTCGTTCATAACCTGCCTCCATGCAGTGCGTTGCCAAAGCAACCAAGTTTTAGGGATACGCTTATTCACTCGCCTTATAGTGGCGAGTCAAGAAGTTTTTGGACCAACGGTTGCGCATGATATCAAATGAGAGCGATGTGGAGGATGTAACGATATAACTGGTTAATCCGTAAGCAGGTCATACAAAGTTTTCATGTACATTTGAGAAGAACATTCATATATAATAAGGCGTAATATCATTGAGGCTTAACCGCCCCAAAGGTTGATATTCGGCAAAAGCCAACCCGTTATAATAAGGAGTCCCCCACATGGCATGTTTTATCGTTCCCGCCACAGGCGCCGTCATTTCGCATATCTGCCAGCGCCAGGTAAAGAAGCGCGAAGCCCACACGAATGAGCGCATCGCATTTTCGACCAAGCTCGGCTGGCTCACACGGCTTCTGGGCGGCGGCGCATTCCTTCTCGCGTTCGAACACGTCTGGCACGGGGAAGTCGTCCCGTGGTTTCCATTCCTCACAGCCACGTCGGATCCCACCAGCACCTCGGAAATGCTTCATGAAATGGCGACAGCCGGCACGACCATGCTCCTGCTCTGCGTTGCCGTCTGGGGCGTGATGCTCGCAATCGCCCACCACCTCGAAACGAAAGCCATCACCGCGCAGGAGGATGCATGACCCTCTTACTGACGCTCTTTGCCGCCGTCATTGCGACATTTAAATGGTACACGCACGCCCCCGAAGACCTCTACCGCATCCGCACGCTCTGCTTCATGTTCTGGGGCGCATCCATCATGTGGCTGGTCGATGCCGTCTTCGAATATGTCCAAAACGGCGCGTCGTACTTCACTCCCGCCCCCACCGACATGCTCAACGACGCATTCCTCGGGCTTTCGGTCATCGCGCTCGCGCTCGTCGTCTGGATTATCGATCTTCTCGTCCATGACCCGCGCCGCGTCGTCAAAGCCGCGCTCATGAAAGCACAGGCAGAAAAAGCCGAAGCCGCTCCGGCACCGGATGCCTCGGAAACCGCATGAAATCAGACAAAAGCCTAATGAATATTAGATAATAATTGATAAAAGCCGCCTTCATAATAGATGTGGAGGCGCTTTTTTTTTGCGCCGCGCTATCGCGTTGCGATACGCGCCTCATTATTTTGGGGCAAATCGCCGATACCACAGGGCTGCAGAGGGGAATGCATGATACGAATGATCGCGTATAACGCAATCTATTATGAAAGCTTATCTTTTGCTTTATCCTTTTTGTGTATAACGCAAAGCATGACGCCGGTAAACACGGCCAACAGAGCCATCAAAATACCAAATATGTTCCATTTAGTCTCATAATTCATAGGAATAGACGCACAATAGGTCTCATCACAAAACGATGCACAATAACTCGTATTCTGACATCCAGGAATAGGCGCTATCAGCGCATTTTCTACACCATTCTTAAGACAACTCCTGCCACATTCTGAAGTTAAAATACTATCTACACAATGTGCATTACACCAACGTTTTTCGGAATCACTCGTCAGCAAAGCGCAATCAATCACTTCTGGGACAAATCTATCCAAGCACGCCTGATCATCGGCATCACACTGTTTCTTTTGAGCCATACACTCATCCCTGCAGGCATACACCTCAGGCAGATAACTATCTGGAAGCGACCAAAAACCGCCAAAGACGCTTTTCCTTTCATCCGCGTAGGGCTTGCAATACTCCGAATGCTCGCAGAACGCATGACATTCACTTCTAGACAAATAATATGTATTATTCCTGCAAGCATCATAACCGCGATATCCCTTGCCGCCACAAGTGCCGCAAGAAGGCACTACGTCAGCAAATGCATAAGAACCAACAATAAACATAAACAGCACCGAAACGGCTATAGTCATTCCTACTGTACGGCTATTTATCCTCATGTGCGAATGTATATCAAATCTACGATTTATCATATCTACGCCTCATTATATATTATCCCAGCAATGCCCCAAGTGGCATACAGGCAAACACGAGATAGTATAGCCTGTTGCATATCGTTGCGCAATGCGTTTGCACCACAATACTGATTGGAAAACCAAGCTCAAAATCGCAGGAATACCCCAAAATAGCCTATGACTATTCCAAAACTATATGAAAAATAATTGGAAGCCAAAGCATAAGCAAAGGGACGATTAATTGAACTTAAGTATTTTCTATAGATCAGCCATTCGACCAAAACAACCAATGCTTCAATGGGAAGCTCATACAACGCGTAATGACAGCTCAGATGTGTCCCGCACCACAGCATGCCCAATACGGCACAGGGATTTGTCATCACTTGTGTCAAAATGACTGTCAGCAGGTTTTTGCGCCCCCGTATGCCAACAAAAAGCGCAAAACCCGTCTCCAAAAGGATTGTCAGCCCAAGGCAATAAGCCATGGTCAATAATAATGATCCCAATCAGCTCTCCTGCGTTTTCGGAGAAGTCCCCACAGCCTTCAGCCCTATGAGCAAAAGGATACCGGACAGAACAGACGCGATCATGCCAAACATGCCATAAGATGACGGAAGCTCTCCCAAGAGCGAAATGGGCATGGGGCCCAGAAGCGTCATCCACATAAACCCGACAAAGAGCGCGCATGTCAGCGTTCCAAAAGCAAAGCCTTTGGCCTGAGCAAATATCTGCGAAAGCGCCCACAATGTCATCGGCATAGTCATGTTAAAGCAGAAAACAGCCAGCACCCCGACAACGGGATAGCTTGAGAAAGCATAACCCAGTGCGGCAAGCGAAAGCGTGACACATGCGGTTTTGCGCATGCCGAATTTATCCGACAATATGCCGCCCAATGCTTTGCCAAGGACGAGCGAGGCAAGCAGGAAACTTCCCCAATGCCATTCGGATTTCCATTCGAAAGCCTGCGTCAGACCAACATAAGACCGCAACGTGACCACAATAAACAACGCCGCGATGGCGCAGACCGTCAGCGTTTTTCCAACACTAGAAGTTATGCGCATTGAAAAAGGCACATTCTGGCTGCTAAAGGTATGCGCTTTCAGCTTTTGATAGAGCGCTATCCCAGCCGCGCAAATCGCCATGAGCGCACAGGGAAGCAACGTGACATACCCCTGAGTCTGCCCATAAGCGACCCCTAAAAACAATCCCAATGCACCTGGCGAGACGAATATGCCGAGCGGACCGCTTTTTTTGCCGGATACATTGAGGACATCGATGCCGCCGCCCATGTGAAACATGGCATTGCCGATGCCCGCGATGACAGCCGCCGCGAGCAGCACCATCGGAATATTGAACGTCGCCGCAAGGACGCCAGCAGCCACAAGCCCGCAGCCAATCGTCGAAACCAAGGCATTGCGGTTCCATCGATCAGCGAGGATACCAATCGGCATCTGACCAGCAAAAGCAAAGAAATTATAGAGGATGACGGCAAGAATGCCGTCAGAAAATGGCCAGAACCGACTTGTGATGAGACAGCCGCAGGCGAAATCGACACAAAAATGCGATGCCGAATAAACAGCCAGTTTGCCTCGAAATGCCTGCAGGGAGTTTTCTGTCATGAACGCTTGTCCTCTGCCTTATCATTTTTATGCATGACGACGAGAATGATACCCGTAAACGCGGCAAGCAGCGCCATCAAGACCCCGAATATGCTCCATCTCGTCTCATATTTAACAGGAATGGCGGCACAATAGCTTTCATTACAAAGGTTCGATGAGCAGTAATCATTCTGCTGGCAACCATTCACAGAATTTAAGACACTATGCGCCTCGTCAATGCCATTTTTCAGGCAGTTCCGTCCGCATTCTGAGGTCAGAATGCTGTTCACGCAATGTGAATCGCACCAGTCTTTGGCATCGTCTGAAAGCGTGGAACAATCGATATTCTCTGGCTCAAATCTGGCCAGACATTCCTCATCGCCATTCGCACACTGAGCTTTTTCGGCCTTGCATTCTTCTTCGCAAGCCGACAACTCATAATGGGCCACCCACGGAATGTTCCAAAAACCGCTAAAATTGCTCTTCGTATCATCCTCATAAGGCTTGCAATATTCCGATTTTTCGCAGAAATCGAAGCATTCGGTTGCAGTCAAATGATATGGATTCTCGACGCATCGCGGGTGGTGGTCATAGCTGCGACCACAGGAAGGCCCCACATCGGCAAAAGCATAAGATCCAGCCAAAAGAACGACCATGGCAGCGGCGAACGCCAGCCCGATGGCGCGTTTATGTCCATGCTGTGCAACAAAACTGTAACGCATCGTATTTACTCCCTATCTTTAAAACACATATCGCTATTAAACAGAAACGACATCATCTTATAGAATAAACAATTTTCATAAACAGCGCAATAAGCAAAGACTTCCCCCAACGTATGCGCCACAGGCACATAAGCACGCCACCAATAGAGACGTGTCGTGACACGTCTCTGGCACGACATATACGCCACAGGCACATAGCTCGTTTGCGCCGCGTTTCCCAAAGGGATAGCGGCGCATACAAAAAATATTGACCTTCCCGAAGATTCTGATATTATCACCAACAGTTGAGCAATTATTCAACCATTGAACGAGGAAACACATGGCACGAAAAGCAACCACCCCCACGAGCGATACGAACGCCGGGCAAGATAAAATCAGATGCGACTGCGACATCATCCATGAAGACAGCGTCCGGGATGCGCGTGCCGGCATGCTCGAAGCCCAGGCATACGAAGACCTGGCGAGCCTGCTCAAGCATTTCGGCGACCCCACGCGCGTCCGCATCCTGCACATACTCTCGAACAGGGAACTCTGCGTCTGCGATCTCGCGGTACTCCTCAACCTCACCAAATCCGCCGTCTCCCATCAGCTCAAGGCGCTCAGGCTTTCCAAGCTCATCCGCTCACGGCGCGACGGACAGGTCATCTTCTATACGGTCGCCGACGATCACGTCGCACAAATTCTAAGCACAGCGCTCGATCACATCAGCGAGGACTGACAGCAAACAGAAACACTTTGGCACAATTTCTTGCGCCCATATGGTTGAATGATTGCTCAATCTTTCAAAGTTGAACAATTGAGCAATCACATCATTTCAAGGACACACACCATGAACAAAATCCTGTATCTCAGAGGTCTCACCTGCCCAAATTGCGCGGCGCGGATCGAACATGAGCTTCAAAGACTCGACTGGGTCAGAGATGCGCGGATCACCCTCTTAAAAGAAGAACTCGCGATCGATCTCGCCAGCGCGGAACCTGCGGATATCGAGACTGTCGTGCAAAAGATCGTGCACACATTCGAGCCCGATGTCCGGGTCACCGCCACGCCAGCCAAAGCCGCAGACAGCCACGGCGACCAAGAAGAGAACGCGCGTGTGCCGCAGCTCGTCGCGGGCGCGATCCTCGCGGTGACGGCAGCCAGCATCTTTTACCTCGTCCCGGAACGCCAGGCGATCGGCATCACGGGCTTCATCCTGGCCTATCTCCTGCTCGGCTATGACGTGGTGATCAAGGCGTGCAAGACCATTCTGAGCCGTCAGTTTTTTGACGAAAACCTGCTCATGACCGTCGCCACAATCGGCGCGTTCTGCACCGGCGAATATCCGGAAGCCGTCGCCGTCATGCTGCTCTATCAGCTCGGCGAATGGTTCCAGGACAAGGCCGTCGAGCGATCGAAGCGATCGATCGCGGACATGATGGACATCTGCCCCGACACGGCTTGCGTGCTGCGCAACGGCACATTCGCCACCGTCTCGGCCGAAGCAGTCACGCCTGGCGAGCTCGTGCTTGTCAAACCGGGCGAAAAAGTGCCGCTCGACGGCATCGTGAAAACCGGCGATTCCAGGCTGGACACACGCGCGCTGACAGGCGAATCAAAGCCCCGCAGCATCCATCCGGGGGACGAGATCCTCTCCGGCACGGTCAATCTCGAAGCCTCGCTGCAGATCGAGGTCACGAAAGCCAGCCACGACTCGACGGCAGCCAAAGTCGTGCGCCTCGTGGAAGATGCCGCCTCGCACAAGGCGCCGTCTGAAGCGTTTATCACCAAATTCGCCCGTTATTACACGCCTGCCGTCGTGACCCTGGCGCTCCTCATCGCCGTCATTCCCGGCGCGATCACCGGCGAATGGACCGAATGGTTCAGGCGCGCCTGCATCTTTCTCGTCATATCGTGCCCGTGCGCGCTCGTCATCTCCATTCCGCTCAGCTATTTCAGCGGCATCGGCATCGCCTCGAAACACGGCATCCTCGTCAAAGGCGGCAACTATCTCGACGCGCTCAGCCAAGTGCGCACCGTCGTCTTCGACAAGACCGGCACGCTCACGAAAGGCTCTTTTGAAGTAACGCACGCCGAACCGGCACGCGATCTCGCGTCGCTCCGCCAGGCGGCCTGTTACGCCGAGCAGAACTCGAACCACCCGATCGCGCAGTCGATCCGCGCCTATTGCAAGGATATCGCGCCGATACAGCCGGACACATACACCGAAATACCGGGCAAAGGCGTGCGCGCAGTCTTCGGCGCAGACACCTATCACGCCGGAAACGCCGCCCTGATGCAGTCGCTGGACATCCCCTTCACGGCCCCGGCCCACACGGGCACGGTCGTCCACGTCGCCCGAAACGCCGAATACCTCGGCTCGCTGACGATATCCGATGCGCTCAGGCCCGAAGCCGCAGATGCGCTCAAATCCTTGCGGAACCTCAATATCATCAAGACCGCAATACTCAGCGGCGATGCCGCCCCCGTCGTCTCAAGCGTCGCAGACGAACTCGCGATGGACACGTATCAGGCCGAACTCCTGCCCGCCGACAAAGTCAGCGGCTTCAAGCGGATCATCGAATCCTCCCAAGGCCGCACGGCATACGTCGGCGACGGCATCAACGACGCGCCGGTGCTCGCATGCGCCGATGTCGGGATATCCATGGGCGCCGTGGGCTCGGATGCCGCCGTCGAGGCCTCCGACATCGTCCTGATGTCGGACGACCTCTCGCTGCTCCCCAAAGGCATCCGGATCGCCCGAAAAACACACGGCATCGTCATTCAGAACATCACGTTCGCGCTCTCGATCAAGCTCATCTTCCTCGTTCTGGGCGCATTCGGCATCGCAAACCTCTGGACTGCGGTCTTCGCCGATGTCGGCGTCATGATACTCGCTGTGCTCAACGCCATGCGCATGCTCAGAGATCAAGCCGCTTGAACCAGGCGCTCCCTTTCGGCACGCGCCTTTTTTGGGCAGGGGGAAGCCTCCCCCTGCGCGGCTATGTGCTCGCCTGACGGCTGCGCGCATACGCCGCTACCCCCTCCGGCTATCGCCGCAGCATCACGGCATGGTCTGTACAGATATAAACATCCGCCCGCAAGCCGGACTGCTATGCAACGCATTTCATGTGAACAGCCGAGCATCCGAGCCCCCATCAGAGCTTGCACCGTGGTTCCGATCCATATCATTGGGCCAAACCAAAAGAAAAAAGCCGTGCGTATGGCAACGCCATAGCACGGCTCACTGCGCCGCGTATCCCGCAGGGATAGCGGCGCGACACATCAAATAAAAATCTTAATCCGCTTTATCCGAGGGCGCTTCCGAGCCTTCGGCCTGCGTATCAGAAGCAGTCAGCGCGGCATCCTCAGAAATGCCTTTTTTCTTGTCCAGAGCGTTGCATATCACCGAATAGATGACGAGCGCCACGCCGGAAACAAGCGCGATTGCCACGAAATAATACCAGATCACATGCGCATCCGCATAATACGCTGAGATCTCCGACTTGCTGAGCCCTTCGGGCAGCGTGGCGGGATCCGGGCAGTATTTTTCGAGCAGGAAGCCGCTGATAAAAAAGCCGATGATCGCGCTGAAAAATGAATGCAAATGCGAGAAGCCGAGATACACGCCTTCCTCGCCTTTGGGTGCCTGTTTCGAGAAGAATTCGAGGAAACGCGGCGAAATGAAGCATTCGGCGAGTCCCTGGATGGCGATGCCGACCACAAGCATGAACGTGAAGGGGTGAAGCCCGAGGATGGAATCGCCGGCACTTCGCTGGAGCCACGGTCCCAGGCTCATCACAAACGCCGAAAGCGGCATCATGAACATGCCGATCGACATGGACGTGATCGCCTTGCGCTCCTTCATCCACTGCGTGATGAAAATGACCGCGATCACGACGACAAGCGGGTTGACGTTCGCGATCCATTCAGGCTTTGCATCCTCGCCGACCATACGGATGACATATTTGGGCATCGTCGCATAGAGCTGCTGCTGGACGGTCCAGAACCCCGCGATGATCAGCGTCAGCACGAGGAGCCGCATGTTCGTGAGGATCTTCCAAAGGCTGCGGAAAAGCTCGCCAAAGCTCTTTCGCTCGGCGTTTTCGGCGGTCTCGGGATGGTAGAACAGGATGGCAATGACAAGCGCCACCGCGCACACGGCCGCCGAGAAGAAATTGATATATTCCAGGCCGATATCCTCGCGAATCAGCGGAATGAACGTCTTTCCGAGGAACGCGCCGATGTTGACTGTCCAGTAAAATAGCGAGAATCCGCGAGCCCGGTTCGTCTCGTCCGTCGTCTTGGCAACCGTGCCGGTGATGAGCGGCTTAATAAACGCCGAACCGCACACGAGCACGACGAGGAACAGGCAGACCATCACTTTGTCATGCGAAAAGCCCAGGATGCCGTAACCGAACGTGAGCAGCGAAAACGCCAGGATCATGGCGCGGCGGAAGCCGATCCTGTCCGCGATCAAGCCGGCAAAAGGCGGCAGAAGGTACAGGCATCCCGAAAAGACGCCGGAAATGATGCCGGCCTCGACATCCGAAAACCCGACCACCTTGGACAGATACAGGGTAATGAGGATAAAGAAACCATAATATGCAGCGCGCTCGCAAAGCTCCATGGCATTGGCAAACCAGAAAGTCTTTGGAAAACGCCATGTGCTTTGGGGTTTCGGCGACTCCGCCGTCGAACCGTTAGGGTCACTCATAGGCAGCTCCTACAAACTGTGAATAAAAAAAGCGCAGTTCTACGCCTGTGGATATGGCTTTTCCGGAGCGCACCCGCTTCGCGGCCCCCACTCCTGTTTGAAGCGTGCTACGGGGTCGCTTGCGCGCCCCCATGTCTGAGGATGCTATCTCCACACTGGCAGAACACAGGCTAAAAAACCGCCCCGAAGGGCGCGTAAACGTTGCATAATACGTTATTTTTTTCAAACATAATATAATCAAATAATCGTTGACCGCATGGCCAAAAAAGCGTATGAGCGCGTGCGGTTCGCGCTATGGCGAATCGCATATCACACACGCATGCACACGAACTGGCTCGCTGGGTGTCCCGGAACCATCGGGAAGTGAAGCCGGGCATGCGGAGGCATAACACTAAAGGAGAATAACATGCCGCACATTTCGATGAGAAAGCTTCTTGAATCAGGCGTTCATTTTGGTCACCAGACGAAGCGCTGGAACCCGAAGATGAAACCGTACATTTACGGTGTCCGCAACGAGGTCCACATTATTGACCTTGGCAAAACGGTCGTCGCCTTTGACAAAGCTTATGATTTTGTGTCGAACGTTGTTGCCTCTGGTGCGCCGGTTCTTTTTGTTGGCACGAAGCGTCAGGCTCAGGACGTGATCGCTGAAGAAGCGGCACGTGCAGGCCAGTTCTACATCACGGAACGCTGGCTCGGCGGCACGCTGACCAACTGGAAGACCATCCGCTCCTCGATCGAAAAGCTTCGCAGCTTTGACCGTATGGCAACCGACGGCACCTTCAACAAACTTTCAAAGAAAGAAGTCCGCGTGATCGAACGCGAACGCGAGAAGCTTGAGAAATCCCTCGGCGGTATCAAGGACATGAACGGCCTTCCGGGCGCGCTCTTCATCATTGACAGCGGCAAAGAAGCCATCGCGGTCAATGAGGCCAAGATCCTCGGCATCCCCGTGATCGCCGTTGTTGACACGAACTGCAACCCCGAACCGATCGACTACGTGATCCCCGGCAACGATGATGCCATCCGTTCGATCCGTCTGTTCTCGGCAGCCATCGCCGATGCCTGCATCGAAGGCGCGAAACGCCGTGCCGCAGAAGCCCCCGTCAAGGAAGCTGCTGTCGATGCGAGCGCGACGAAGGTCCAGCACCGCGGCCGTCCCGTCGAAGCCGACAAGGCTGACAAGTAATTGACGCTGCACCCATGCGCCTTGCGCGCATGGGATTTTTTTCGCAATCATTCGGGCCTGCACGCTTTTGTGTTTTTTTATCGCGGCGGCCTGTCTTCTTGTTACAACTTCATCTCTTTTGGAAGGATCACTATGGCCACAATTTCAGCTGCATTGGTAAAACAGCTTCGTGACGCAACAGATGCCAGCATGGGCGAATGCAAGAAAGCCCTCACGGAATGCGACGGCGACCTCAAGAAAGCCGCAGAATATCTCCAGATCAAGGGTATTGCGAAAGCCGCCAAGCGCGGTGCACGCAAGACGAGCGAAGGCTACATCGGCAGATACACGACCGCAGACGGCAAGGGTGCCGCTCTCATCGAAGTGAGCTGCGAGACCGACTTCGTCGCCCGCACAGACAACTTCAAGAATTTCTGCAACGATCTTGCCCGCGATCTCTATGAGATCAACCCCGCTACCGATGCAAACCTTCTCGACCTCGACATCAACGGCGAGAAGCTCGAAGTCAAACGCGGCAACCTCTCCGCTTCCACCGGCGAAAACATCCGCATCGGCCGCTTTGTCCGCATGACGGTTGACAACGGCCTGATCGGCACCTATCGCCACCACGACGGCAAAGGCGCCGTGGCCGTGAAAGTTGCCTGCGAAAAAGCCGAAACCGCGACCAATGACGCGTTCAAAGATTTCTGCAGCGAAGTCGTCCTCCATGTCTTTGCGTGCAACCCGATCGCCGTCTCCAAAAACGACATCGATCCCGCCGCCGTTGCCGATCAGCGCAACGTCTGCAGACAGAAAGCCGCAGAATCCGGCAAGCCCGAAGCCATGCTCGACAAGATCGCCGAAGGCATGCTCAACAAATGGTATGCGGATGTCGCGCTCCTCAACCAGATGTGGCAGGGCGACGGCAAAGAATCTGCCGAAGTCAAGCTCAACCAGTGCGCTAAAGCTGTCAATGACAAACTCTCGATCGTCTGCTTCAGCCGTATCATGATCGGCGAAGGCGTCGCAGAAGAAGAAGGCTCTGAAGAATAAGATTTCTGCTGAGGTCTGAACTTCCTGGGGTTTCGTCACCGAAACCCCTTTTTTGTGAGTACTGTTCAGCCCCCTTTGGGAATGCAGGCTCCGCATCCCTCAAAATGACGCACAGAAATCCCCATGGCCCCCATACGCCGCAACATACCCGCGCGCAACGACCAACTTTTTGCGCCTGCATGAAATAACTATGGCGTTATGACCATGACCGCGCTATTTTAGAGCGTTGTTTGTTCTTTTTCTTCTCAAGGCCAAGCATGAAACGAATCCTGAC
>JAFZFY010000367.1 GCA_017555665.1 Pseudomonadota bacterium
AGGAAGAGCTGAAGGAAGAGCTGAAGGAAGAGCTGAAGGAAGAGCTGAAGGAAGAGCTGAAGGAAGAGCTGAAGGAAGAGCTGAAGGAAGAGCTGAAGGAAGAGCTGAAGGAAATGCTAAGGCTTTGCTCAATCTTATGCAAAAGCTCAGCCTTTCTTTTGAAAGAGCCGCAGAAATACTAAATATCCCTAAAAATGAATACGACTTTTACCAAAAAGCCATCGCTCAATTATAACCGTGGTAAATGGTATGCTTCTCACTGAATATATATAGCGAGCATCCCGCAGAAATGATGATATTTCCGTAATTAGCAATACCCCAGGCACACACGAAAAAACGTTGCCGCGTATGCAGGCAAACGCCTGCATAGCGGCAACGCAAAGGCCGTATGCGCAACGCGCATAGGCCGAGTGGCGCAGCCACAAAAAATCTGTGCATAGAGTTTATATATACTTTGCATCCTCAATCGTGTATAATCGCTCTGTTTTTACGCACCCCATGCTAGCCAAACAGAGATGCGTTCGATTGGGAGAGACTCATGCACGGATATTATAAAACTTGGTCCATTTGGTTGAGCATTTGCTGTGCGCTGGGATGCACGGATAAACCCACCCAACCCCAGACAGACACGCCGGCACAGCCGGATGTTGCAGAACCTGCTCATCCACAAGCGCAGCCAACACCAATGCCCGAAGCGCCTTCTTCCAACACGGCCTGTCTTGGCGGCACCGAAGATGACGAAAACTGCCTATGTGACAAAGTGGCCATCGCGCGCGCGGATGCGGCAGACTGGGCGTGTGGCGAAGGCTTTTGGCGTTGTGTGAACAACGACGGATGTATGCGCGCAGGCATACATTACCCGGCAGGGACGGATATCACCGAAAATGATGTGCAGTGCGGCTTGCGAGGCGATATCCCGGAACGCGAGAAATTTAAATGCCAGATCGATGAAAACGCCTGGATATGCCAACATCAAAGCTGCGCCTGTTATGGCTCGCCTATCAAAATGGATGATAAATGCCTGTCACGCATTTGCCAAGGCGTCGAGATTGAAAACAACAAAGGCCTGACCTGTACTGCGAATGGTTGGGAAGTCTTCACGCCGGGCGACTACACGATTGACGGCAATATCTATAAACTCGATTACGATATTATGATCCGAAAGGGCGTGCTTGTCTGCGATGGCCATGAAATTCCTTGGAATGGTGCCGATAATTATAAATATCAATGCCGTGATATCGGGTGGAAACTCGGCAAACACTGGACTTGCTTAGATAAGAAAGGCTGCGCCTGCGGCGATTCTAAGTGCAAACAAGGCGAACAATGCGAAAACGGCAAATGCTCGGCTCAGGTCAAAGCCTGTGAAAAAGGCAACTGCCCGTGCGGCGACGGTTTCTGCATGAAAGACGGCGTCTGCGTACAAGGGCACTGCATCTGTGGCGAGCGCGACGAATATCAGACCAGCCTCGAAGTGACAAGCAATGGCGAGCCACCCATCAACGAAAAACAAACCTATTGGGATGAAGATGGCGAGAATATCGGACGCCATACGGATATATTCACGAGCAATAGATTTGGCGAATTTACATGCACTTCTTATACAGATGAAGGCACATGTCATAACGATTATTATTTTGCGCAATGCGAAAAAGAAGAAGGTTGCTGGACTTCCGATGGCCGCCATTATGAATACAATGCAACCGCGCCACAGAGCTTTGCCAATAATGAGTATTTTCATGTCGATGCAGGCTTTGACCTAACATTCTCGAGCCCCGAGTCGGGCACATGCGTGCTCGAACGCCACGACGACATCAAGTCATGGAAAGAAGCCGGCAAAAAGGCTACGACGTTCCTCTGTGACGAAAAGATATGTAAATGCGGCAAACACAAATGTCATCTCGGCCAGGTCTGCCGCGAGGGCAAATGTGAAAACGATACTTGCCAAATCGATGAATCATTCAAAATAAAGAAATATATTCAAGAAGATCCCGACTGCGAAGGTGCCGATCCAAACGATCCCAGCACCCATTGGGAAGGCGGCGGCGGAAGCCATGATGAAGAAGATTACGATCCCGAAAAGGTCGATCCCGAGACTGAGCCCAAGCCGTTTGACCAAGAAGACCAAATCTGCCCAGGCGAATGGGTGACCACCTACGACACCAAAACATGCAAGGGCGGCACCCTTTGGTGTCATGGCACTGCCGACAAAACCTCTCGCCAGGCCCCCAAAGAACCTAAGGGGTACAAGTGCAAGGATGTCAAGACTTATCACGCCGACCGCAATTCCTGGTCTTATGACGAAACGCACAAAGTCTGGGAATGTGAGGATTCCAGCTGCAAATGCGGTGGCGAATTCTGCCCACGCGGCGCGAACTGCATCGACGAGAAATGTCTCTATTTGGGGCAGCCGGTACCCGACGAGTTCAAAAAAGAGAACTGCTGGGCTACCAAAGATTACTACTACTGCTCGGTCGATGACGATCCCGATGCCACGATATGTTATAATGAGCCCAAGCCAGGCGAGGGCTATGTGTGTGCCAAATATAACCAGCACGGATGGAAATGCACCGCGCCCGAAGGCTGCACCTGCGCCGGCAAATTCGCACCGACAAACACCGTCTGCCGGGAAGGCAAGCTTTTATGCGGCTTGACCGAATTCAAAGACGGCGATTCTCATCAATACACCTGCAAGACCTTGCCATACAGCAGCGTCTGGGCTTGGTCATGCGCCGATCCCGATGGCTGCACCTGCGGCAACCTGAAATGCCAAGGCGTCGAACTCTGCCAAAGCGGCTCATGCACATGCGGCGGACTGCTCAAGCCCGATACGCGCTACACATGCAGCCACACATATAGTGATATCGAATATCTCTGCACGGGCGAGGAAGACTGCGACTGCCCCTATACAGGCAAGACTGTCGCCCCCAATGATGGTTGCAAAACAACAGATTACCAATACGCCACGATCAAGAACAACGCCTATTATTGTGGCGATACGCCCATGCCCGATATCCGCAATGGCTATATGTGCAGCAAAGATCACGAGATTGTTTGCAACCACACAACCTGCCCCTGCGGTACCGGCGAAGTCGCGACAAACTGCCCCAAATTCTCAATCTGCGCAGACGGCAAATGCCTCCATCCTCAAACACATCAGCCCATCGCGACCGACGATAACGGCAATTTTAACGAAGGCATCATGCATCTATGCCTGGCGCCCAAAGGATGCTACTGCGAATATGACGAAAGTCCATGCACGACTGGCACATTCTGCACCTACGATGGCTGCCAAGAGCTCCTGATCAACTACGACAAAGGCCACTATTATGCGGGATTCTACGAACCCGAAGAGAGTGAAGAGAGTGACGATACCTTCCGCGCCATCACAAACCCGATTCCAGGCTGGGACGACATCTACACATCGTACTATTTCCATGCTTCAGAGGTTTGGAAAGGCATGTGCTCAAGCCAAACCCTCGATATCGAATACTCGGCGGTATGCGGCGATTCCAAAGGCTGCACTTGCGCCGGCAAGCCTTGCCCGACCGGCGCGACCTGCGACAAGGGTGTCTGCCTTACCGATGAACCCGAAAGCAAGTGCAAATTGACACAGCGCGCGACACCCCGCTTCATCGGTTCCTTTGACGATAACGATTTCCAATGCGGCACTCTGGGTTGGACATGCACCGGCGAAAACTGCCCCTGCGGCGATACCAAATGCAAGCCGCTCGAAATCTGCCTCAAACCGGGCACCTGCGTGCCTGTAAAGAATTGATAGGCTCTGTTATGCAAGCGTGGATATAGGCCGCGTAAGCATCGGCATACATGCACAAAAGCGTGCAGGGGGCGTTCGATCGAACGCCCCCTCTCGCCCGCCGCGTAGGCGGGTGAGGTCAGGAAAAATATAGGCTACGTCGTCTCTTCGATCAGGGCGATTGTTTTTTCAAGGTCGCGCATGGCGATTTCGAGATTGCGGATATCCTTTGCCTCGTTGACGGCTTTGGAAGCTCGCGACAGTACGGCCGTGACATACCCCGAAAGCGCATCTGGAATGTCGCGTGCCGAGATGAGTTTCTGCACTTTTTCCATCCGGTTGCGAACCTGGGCGATGGCGTTTCGCATCTTTTCCCCCTCTTTTTCACTGACGAGGTACTCGGCGTTTTCTTGTGCCATGCGTTTGATTTCGTCTTCCGTAAGGTTGGAGGAGCGTTCGATGGATACGACATGCTCTTGTTTCGTTTCGAGGTCACGGGCAATGACATTGACGATGCCGTCGGCATCGACATCGAATGTGATTTCCACATCCACGGTGCCGGCCGGTGCTGGACGGATCCCCGAAAATGTAAACTCGGCGAGTACTTGGTTGTCTGCCGCAAGCGTATGCTCGCCTTGAAGGACGACGATGCGCAGAGAGGTCTGGTTGTCAAAGGATGTCGTGAAGACGGTCGTGTTGGAACACGGGATTGTCGTATTTTTATTGATGATGACGTGGAATTTTCCGCCGTGTATCGCAAGGCCCAGATCAAGCGGTGTCACGTCAAGCAGGATATGTTTTTGCCCTTGGTGGAGCAGTTCGTCTGCCTGGATGGCGGCGCCCATCGCCACGACTTCGTCGGGGTTGATGTTTTTAGCAGGCTGTTTTCGGAAGAATTGGCTGACGGCTTCCTGCACGAGCGGCATGCGTGTCATGCCGCCGACGAGCACGACTTCGTCGATATCGTCCTGCGTCACATTGGCTTCCATCAGGGCGATCTGGCAGATCTTTAACGAGCGTTTGATCAGGTCGATGACCAGATTCTCGAACTCTTCACGCGTGATCGTGGCATTGAGGTGCAGCGCGACGCCATCGGGGGATGTCTGGATAAACGGCAGGTTGATCTCGGTCGATTGCAGCTCGCTGAGGTCGCATTTGGCCTTTTCGGCTGCGATCTTGAGGCGCTGCATCGCCATAGGGTCTTCGCGGAGATCGACATCGTGTTCGCGCGCGAAATTCAGCACCAGGTATTCGATGATACGGTTGTCGAAATCCTCGCCCCCCAGGAACGTGTCGCCTGTCGTCGAGAGCACGTTGAAGAGGCCGTCATCAATCGAGAGTATCGAGATATCGAACGTGCCGCCGCCGAGGTCGAATACGGCGATGGTCTGTGATCTGTTTGTCTGCGAGCCATAAGCGATTGCGGCGGCGGTCGGCTCATTGATGATGCGCATCACGTCCAGACCCGCGATCTTGCCAGCATCGATGGTCGCCTGTCGCTGCGCATCATTGAAATATGCGGGAACCGTGATGATTGCCTGCCGGATATCGGCACCGATATACTCTTCTGCCACTTGGCGAAGCTCGCTCAGGATCATTGCCGAGATTTCGGGCAGGGAGTACAGCTTGTCGCGCATCTTCACGCGGATATCGTGATGCGGGCCTTCCACGATCTCAAACGGGAACGTGTTCATGCACTCCTGGACTTCGGGATCGTCAATGCTGCGCCCGATCAGTCGCTTGGTGGAGTACACCGTGTTTGCGGCATTCGTGATCGACTGGCGCTTGGCAAGCTGACCGATCAGACGCTTGCCCGATTCCGCAATCGCGACGACAGATGGTGTCGTCTTGTATCCTGTTTTGTTCGCTATGATAAAAGGCTTGCCATTTTCGACGATTGAAACACAAGAGTTTGTCGTTCCAAGATCGATACCTAGCGCATAATCTGCCATTCAATACCACCTTTGATTATCTGGCTTTGGCCTGAAGGGACGTGAATGCCCCCGTCACGGCTTTGAAAATCGCAGCGATCCGTGGGGCAAATACCCCGATATTTTTCCTGAAATACCTGTCGGGATGGAACTGGCGTGTGCGCATGATGTATGCCTGTTTGACCTGCACCCGCGTGATTTCGTTTTCTTCTAGTCCGAGAAGATCCGCCGCACTCATTCCGGAAAGGCGTTCGTAAATATATTCCGTAAACATCTGGACTTCCGGCGCGAGATCAAGGCTCGTGTCCAGGAGCTTGGGCTCAAAGGATCTGAAATCCGCAAAAAGGCGTCGCGGCAAGTACTGGCTGCACACGGTATCGTTGATATCGCGCGGCGTGCATGCGCATGCACCGGGCGCGGGCGTGACTGTGCGTATCTCGGCAGACGATGCAAGACGCGCCGGCTGCGACAGCCTGTTGACCCCGGAATCGTCTGGCATCCGGTTTGGCATCCAGTTCAGCTGGGTCTTCCCGGCCGAGCTCTGATCGTTTGCAAGCGTCAGCCTGCGCCCTGCGCGGATGTCTTCCATATCATCCGGCATCAGGTCAAGGACGCGAGAGCGCGGCGTGTTGCTTTCTGGTTTGGCACCCTCCCACCGAAGCAGACGAAGCTGATGGAGATGCGTATAGGCCGCTGTCAGTTCCGCCGCATTCACCGGTACAAGTGACAATATATCGCCAAAACTGCGCTTCCCGTCCGAAAGATCCAGCACGATCCACTCCAGGGATGTCAGTTGGCTGTAATCCACACCTGATAATTCACATTGTTCTGCAATCACGTGCGCGTCCATTTTTTGGCCCTCTGACATTTTTAACCTCTTAAAAAAAAACGCCCTGATAATTATCGCACTGTTTGTACGAAAATGCCACAAATTACCGACATCTGATGCAAGCCGTGGTTACAGTTCAGCACGCCTCTCGATCATGCGGGGTTCAACGCCTGTCGCGCGTGGCCTCGCTCTGTGCAGGCCTTTCGCGCACGGGCGCGTGATTTATCGTTAAGAATGATGTAGGACATATAACCACTTTCATGTAAAATGATTCGATGAACCGGATTTATCCGGGCGTGACAGGAATTGTGTCAGGGCTCGGCCCTTTTTTATTTACCCTCTACAGAGGAGCTTTCAATGAAACACGACATTAAACCGGCCTTCTGGCTGGCAAATGCCCAGGAAGCCTTGGAACGCCTTGCGTACTTTGGCATCCGCGCCATTCTGCCGCTCATGATGGTCTCTGCCGGCACAGGCGGTCTCGGGCTTTCCATGTTCGAGAAAGGCCTGATCTACACGATCTGGGCGCTCATTCAGTGCCTTGTTCCCATGGTGTCCGGGGGCTTTAGCGAGTCTTTCGGATATAAAAAATCGCTCATCGTGGCATTTAGTATCAACACGGTCGGCTATCTCCTCATGGCCAATATTCTCAATATCGCGTCGCTTTTCACCGCCCCTGGCGAGATCAGCACGACCGTTAATTTCTGGCTCATGATGCTTGCGGGATGCACGATCGGACTCGGTACGGCGATTTTCAAGCCGCCTGTGCAGGGCACGGTTGCCAAATCACTCACCAAATCGAGTTCCAGCTTCGGTTTCGGCCTCTTTTACTGGGTCGTCAATATCGGCGGTTTCCTCGCGCCGCTATGCGCGTCCGCGCTTCGCGGCTCCGATGCCGATCCCACTTGGCATTACGTCTTTTACAGTGCGGCTGCGGTCACGGTCTTTAACCTGATCGTCACGATGCTGTTCTTCAAGGAACCCGAACGCACCCCCGAAGAGATCGAGAAAAACAAGTCGACCTCTGCAGGCCGCGTCTTCATCGACACGCTCCTCACGCTCTGGAAAGACAAGTCGATGCTCTGCTTCCTGATCATCATTTCTGGATTCTGGCTCATGTTCATGCAGCTCTGGGATCTCCTCCCGAACTTCCTCGACGAGTGGATCGACAGGCGTGATGTCGGGTCGTTCCTCGGGCAGTTCAGCATTTTCCAGACCTATCTCGAATCGGATGGCGCGCTCAAGCCTGAGATGATCATCAACATTGACTCTGCCGCCATCATCCTCTTCGTCATTCCGATCGCCGCGATTCTCTCGCGCTTCAAGATGATCACCTCGCTCGTGCTCGGCATGGTCATTTCGGTGATCGGCTTCGTCCTCAGCGGCGTGACCATGTCCGGCGGCATCGCCTGTCTCGGCGTTCTCGTCTTTGCCATTGGCGAGATCATCTGCTCGCCGAAATTCAACGAGTACATCGGCATGACCGCGCCGGCGGATAAAAAAGCCATCTATATGGGCTATTCCAATATTCCGTTCGCGATCGGCTGGGCCGTCGGCAACCTGCTTTCCGGCACGATCTACGAGATCTTCGCGTCCAAATCCGAACTGGCAAAACAATGGCTCATCGAGCACGGCACTGACCCTGCCACGCTCGCGACGCTCAAGCCCGATGGGATCATCAAACTCATGATGGAGAATTCCGGCGCGGATGACATCTATGCTGCAAACCAGATCCTTTGGGATGCTTACGATCCCTGGATCATCTGGATCATCCTCGGCGGGATCGGTGTCGCGTCCATGGTCGGCATGGTCATGTTCTACTTCAAGAGCGGCATGGCTTCGCGCGACAATGCGGAGAGCGCGTCTGAAGCGTCGGAGAACGAATCTGAAGAGAGCAAGGAAGCCAAGGACTGGGCAGATGAGATGAATGCCGCAGCCGAGGCGAATCACGACTGATCGGATCGGCGCGTCCCGTATCGCGGGCGCGCAGGTAACGGTCGGCATGCGAATGCTGAGATCTTTGAAAAAACAGGACTTGACGTTGCCCTTGAAGCGATATCGCGAATCATGATGACGTCTTTGAGGGACGCGCCTATTTCCGGCTGAAGCCGGAAATACGGCTCGCGAACGCCGCTATCCCGTGCCGGGATACGCGGCGTTTTTTTTGTGCATGCGCCCCGGGCAAAAAAAATCCCCGCACGGTCGGTGCGGGGATTTTAAACGGAATGCGTGAGGGCGATCAGAATGTCCAGCCCATCGTCATGCCCTGGTATTCGGGCGAAAGCTGAACGTTGACCTTGGGCATGTAGCTGTTGTTGTACGTCAGGGCCGAGTCGACATCTTCGCCTTCGAAGTCATAGACGAAGCCGACGACAGTCAGTGCGACGCCGGCTGCGATCAGGCCGCCACCGACGGCGAGCATGGCGACGCCGGTTTGATAAATCGTGCTGCCAGTGCCTTTGGCTTTGGTGGCTGCTTCGCCATCGTACTTCTGGATTGCGGGGAGGATCTTGTTTGTTTCCCACCAGCTGCCGGTGCCTTTCTTGTTGCTGTCGCCGGAACCGATGGTGAGCGCGTACATGACCGAGCCGGCGATCATGGCGGCGGCACCGGCACCGAGGGCGGCAAAACCGGAATATTTAATGGCGCGTCTGGTGTCTTCGGGATCCTTGGCGACGTTCATGTCAACGTGGATCTTGGCGGTCTGTTTGCCTTCGATGACGACGCGGATGGCATCTTCTTTTGTGAAGCCGTCTTTACGGACAGCGACGATATAGTTGCCGGCGATGAGTTCGATCGGCTGTGCGCTCTCTTCAAACTCGGCGCTCATGCCGACGCGCTTGCCATCGACGAAAACGTCTGCGCCGGGGATGTTACTTGTGACGATCAGTTTGCCCATTTCACCGATGATCATGTCGCGTGCCAGAAGTTCGGCTGATTCGCGGTCGGTGACCGTCGCGTTCATCTCTTTGAAAATGCCTTTGCCGCTGACATACCAGACGAGGTGTGTCTCGCCGCCGTCTTTGACGGAACCGAAAATAATGGCGGGGGCGCCAAGCGTCGCGCAGGCTGCGTCATAACACGCGATACTTCCCTCGACATCGCAACCCGTGACCATCTGCATTTCGGTATAGGTAATGTCGCCGCCGTTCGCTTCCAGCATATACGACGAATGAAGCACCTGATTCTGGAGCGCTTCGAGAATGTAGCCTGCCTGCTCTTCAACATTCTCTCCAAGTGCATCAAGCTTCATGACCGCGACATTGCCATCTGCAAAGGCATTTCCCGCACCCAACAGACACATACCGGCCAACGCCATTCCCGCAAAACGATTTATTTTCATATATCCACCTCTGCTTCTAGCTTGCTGACACTCATGCCGAATCCTTTCGACACCTTAGATTTTTTATCTTTATCACAAATTTGTGCAATAGACAAATGGCGAATGATGACGTAGGGAATTGTTTTTGTCATCCGGTCGTTTCCTGGCCGGATCTCTCTTCGGATTTCTGGCAGTTTCCCATATACTCAAGGATCTCTCTATGAAAAAAGCAAAAAGACTCGATCATGTCCAGGCTTCCCTTACGCTTGCGATCACGGCAAAAGCCGCCGCGATGAAAAGCGAGGGCATCGATATCATTAGTTTCGGCGCAGGGGAGCCGGATTTTGACACGCCTGCGCCAGTGGTCGAGGCGGCAAAGAACGCGCTCGATCACGGCTTGACCAGATACACGGCCGTGGCTGGCATGCCCGCGCTCCGCGCGGAAATCGCCGCTTGGTACGGCAGGGAATTCGGCGTGGAGACGGCGCCGGATCAGGTCATCGTCGGCATCGGCGGAAAGCAGGTCATTTACAATGCGATCATGTCGATCATCGACGCGGGCGACATGGTGCTCATCCCGTCTCCCTATTGGCTCTCCTATCCCGCGATGGTGCATCTCGCCGGGGGCGAGGTCGCGTTCATCGAGACGCGTGAGGAAGAAAAATTCCTCATGACGCCCAACATGCTCGAAGAAGCCATCGTCAAGCACGCCCCGAAGCTGCTCATCCTCAATTCGCCGTCAAACCCGACCGGGCAGTGCTACACGGAAAGCGACCTCCGCGCGCTCGCGGACGTGTTACGGCGGCATCCCGATGTGAATATCCTTTGGGATAACATCTATGCGCATCTGACATACGGCGGATTCAGGCATGTCGAACTCGCCAAAGTCGCGCCTGACCTTTGTCCGAGGCTTGTCACGACGGGCGGCTTTTCAAAGAGCTTTGCCATGACGGGGTGGCGTCTCGGTTTTGCGATCGCTGATCCCGAACGCATCCGCATGATGACGACGATCCAGAGCCACTCGACCTCGAATGCCGTGAGCTTCGCCCAGGCGGGCGCGCTCGCCGCGCTCAAGCTCGACAGGGCGGTGCTCGAAAATATGAGAAAGGCTTTTGAGAACCGAAGGAACATCATTCTGGAAGAGATCTCCAAGATCGATGGCGTGTCGTGTGCCGCCCCGATGGGCGCGTTCTATGTCCTGCTTAATTGCAAAAAATACTGCAATATTGAGCGCGGTCTGCACTGGATCCAGGGGGATGTCGATCTCGCCAAATATATTCTTGAGGAGGGGCATGTGGCGACGGTGCCGGGCAGCGCGTTTGGTGCGCCGGGATACCTGCGCCTCTCGTTTGCCCTGGACGAAGAGGGCATCCGCAAGGGGATTCAGCGCATCGCGGATGCGCTTGCAACCTTGAATGCGTGAGGTGTGTCGCGTGACACGTCTCTGGCGCGGCCGTATGCCGGCAGGCATAGGACGCGCAAACGCGCGGCGTATGCAGCGCATAGCCGCGCCCAGATGGTCTGACGCGGCCGTATGCCGGCAGGCATAGGGCGCGCAAACAAGGGATCAAAAAAAGGAGCCGATCGATCAAATGATGGATATAGACGATATGGAGAAGATGCGGTCCGACTTGCTCAGGCGCATTGCGGACTATCTGTTTGCGGCCTACCGCTGGGCGTGCATGGACAGCCCGACGGGGCTTGAGCCGAAGCCGCTCGGCCTGACGATCGACATGCTCGAATACCAGAGATGCTGTCATCCGGTGTATGCGCGATACTGCGAGATGCATGGCAGGACGGAGCGGGGCGTGTCTCTGCTCGATTATCCGCCTTTGCCTGTCGAGTTTTTTAAGCGCGCGGATGTCAGCCCGTTCTCGCAGGTGCAGACGATCGCCGAGTTTCATTCGAGCGGGACGACGACGGGCGACCGCAGCATTCACCGGTTCCGCGATGTCGGGCTGCTGCACAGGGCCATTTTCTTTGCGTTTACGATCTATGTCGCGCGCATCATGTCGCCCAGGACGCGGGTGTTTTCGCTGATGCCGTCCTATGAGGACAACCCGCATTCCTCGCTGGGTTACATGCTGACGCAGCTCGTTCGGACGCTCGGCGGCGAGGGGTCTGATTTTTTCTTTTCGATGGAGGACGGGCTGGCGTCGGATCGTCTGTTCGAGGCGTTGCGGCAGGCGGCGCGTGACGAGGTGCCGGTGCATCTGCTGGGGCCGGCGTTTTCGTATGTCGAGCTGCTGGACCGCCTGGGGGATGAGAAGATCGCGAGCGCGCCCGAAAGCTGCCTGTTCGAGACGGGCGGTTACAAGGGGCGGACACGCGAGATCCCGAAGCGGGAGCTTCGCGACAGCCTGAGCGCGTCGCTCGGCATCGAGCGGCGGCGGATATACGGCGAATACGGCATGTGCGAGCTGACGAGCCAGGGGTATGAGATCTGCGCGCTGAACACGCGCGGCGAGTTGCCCGACGAGGGGCTGTTCACATTCCCGGTCTGGATGAAGTGCATCCTGTATAACCCGGAGACGATGGCGCCGGTTCTGCCTGGAAACTGCGGCCAGATCGCGCTGTTTGACCTCTGTAACCTGGACAGCGCGGGGTATATCCTGACCGGCGATATCGGCATCATGGAGCCGCTCAGCGAGAGTTTGCGCGCGCGCGTGCCGGGTCACCCGAAGCATGCGCTTCGGCTTCTGGGGCGAGCGGAGAATGCTATGCCGAAGGGGTGCTCGATGTCCTGGGAGGAGTGGGCCGGCCGCTGAGACGGGGCGGGCATACGACGCGGCGTGGGCGTGCGAAGTGCCCATTTGGGGGCGGCTGGCGCGTGTAAAACGATCCGCAAACGCTAAAAACTTGACATTACATCTATTCTTGCGTATGAAGCGCGGCGTTTTTATGCGCGGCAGAGCGCTTTGCCGCATTTCTGAATGTGATCGCAACGCGCAAACAGGCTGCGCTGGCGATAAATATCAATGAAAATTTGGAGGAACAATGGCAGTAAGTCTTCGACTTCAGAGACATGGTGCGACGCACCGTCCTTTCTATAAACTCGTTGCGGCAGACAGCCGTGATGTCCGTGACGGCCGTTGCATCGAGCAGCTCGGCACCTATGATTCAGTGAGCAACCCTCACAAGATCAACTTCAATCTCGAGCGCGTTGATTACTGGCTTTCGAATGGTGCCATCGCAAGCGACACCGTGAAGTCTCTCGTTGCCAAGGCCAGAAAGTAAGCGAAGGATCCGAGGGTTGTCTGTAGAGATGGAGCATCGTATGAAAGATTTGTTAGAATGCATCAATTGCGTTGCAAAAGGTCTTGTGGACAATCCGGACGAAGTTGTAGTCGGCATCGAGGAAGGGGAGGAATGTGCGGTTCTGCTGCATGTCGCCCCTGAGGATCTCGGCAAAGTGATCGGCAAGAGCGGGCGTACAGCGGATGCGCTGAGGACGATCCTTGCGGCTGCTGCGCGCAAGCATGGCACGACGTGCCGGCTTGAGATCATGGAAAGCTGAGGCGCATCTGGATGCGCCAGCAGGCCCAGACACCATTGAGGCGACTTGATGGTGTTTTTTTTGTGTAGTCTTCAAAATGAGTGACACGGGTTCAAAGATACATGTGGGCGTCGTTGGGCGCGCGCATGGCATCCGAGGAGCGATTCGCGTTTTCACGGATGATGCGCAGAGTGACAGCCTTTTGAAAGTGAAGGCGGTCTATATCGGGAATTCCCCGGACACGCGTACTGTGAAACGCGCGACGCGATGCGGACGTTTTGTCGCGCTGGAACTCGAAGGCATTGAGGACCGCGACGCTGCTTTTGAACTGACAGGACAGGATGTCTATGTGGACCGCAGCCGCCTCAGACCGCTGAAAAACGCATATTACGCCTGTGACCTGATCGGTCTGAGCCTCGTCGATGAGACGGGACATGCGTGGGGGGAAGTCGATGCCGTCATGCCAAGCGGCGCACACGATCTCCTGAGATATAAACGCCCAGCGGGCGGCATAGGGCTAGTGCCCTTTGTGGCTGCGCATGTCGGCAAGGTCGATCTCGAAGCCGGGACCGTCCAGGTCGAGAGCGGGTGGATGTCGGAGCTTGATGCCGTTTACGGAGAATAGCGATGGGGCATATCTGCTTTGTATCGCTGTTTCCCGAATACTTTGAAGCCTCCATGGGGTGTTCGATCATTGGACGGGCTGTTCGGCGAGGAGAGCTCACGTGGGATTTCGTGCAGATCCGTGACTTCAGTCACGACAAGCATCATCGCGTGGATGACACGCCGTATGGCGGCGGGGCCGGCCTCGTGATGAAGCCGGATCCGGTCGTCGAGGCGATCGAGTTCGCGCGTCAGAACCATCCGGATGGGCATGTGGTTCTGATGAGCCCGCAGGGGCGACGGTTCGATCAGCACGAAGCCAGACGGCTCAGCCGTTATCCGTCCCTGATCTTTGTCTGCGGTCATTACGAGGGTCTGGATGAGCGGATTCTGAGCTTCGTCGATGAGGAGATCTCGCTTGGCGATTTCGTGCTCACGGGCGGCGAGCTCGCTGCGCAGGCCGTAAGTGATGCAGTATGCAGGCTTTGGCCGGGTGTGCTCGGGAACGATGCTTCCAGCGAGGACGAAAGCTTCTCCGAGGGCTGGCTCGAATATCCGCAGTACACGCGGCCTGTCGAGTTCCGGGGCATGCGTGTTCCGGATATCCTGCTCAGCGGCGATCACGGGGCTGTCGATGCCTGGCGGCGGCGCGAGTCCATCTTGCGCACACGCGACAGACGGCCGGATCTTTATGAAAAACTCCGCCATTCGATCTCGCCTAAAGAAAAACGGCGGCTCGGTATCGAGGATGCGGTTAAACCTCTTGTGCCTAAAAACGCAGGGGATGACATTTCTGAAACAACGCCAGACGGGACAAACTCACCGGTGGCGAAAAATTGATTGACAAATGCCTGGGTTGAGTGCAAAACGCCTCACCGCGGCAATTCTGCTTTATTAGGAGATTAACTAATGACCTGCCCAATTATTTCAGCGATTGAAAAGAAACAGATGCGTACCGACCTTCCGGACTTCCGTCCCGGTGACACGGTTCGTGTTCATGTTAAAGTTAAGGAAGGCGACAAAGAGCGTATCCAGGTTTACGAGGGTGCCGTGATTCGTCGCAGTGGCGGCGGTGTCCGTGAGACATTCACTGTCCGCAAGATTTCCTATGGCGTCGGTGTCGAGCGTACGTTCCCCGTTCACAGCCCCAAGATCGCCAAGATCGAAGTCGCCGTGCTCGGTAATGTCCGTCGCGCCAAGCTCTATTATCTCCGCGACCTCCGCGGCAAAGCTGCCCGCATCAAGAGCGTTCGCACGCGCAAAGCTTTCGGTGTTGCCGTTACGGAAAACGCCGATTAATCCTGCTTTTGCAGAACTTTTTAAGCCCGGCTTGTGTCGGGCTTTTTTTTGCGCCCGGCGAGCGTGGCGATGGCTTTTTCTGATCTCGCCCGCCGCTTCCGCGCCCCCTCCGGGGTGTCGTGTGCTGGGGGCGATCCCCCCTGTCTGGTGTGCCCAAAGGGCGTATCTCCGCGCGTGTCGGATAGGGCCAAAAATACACGGTGTCGGGTGCATGCATTGATTTGAAACTTGCGCACGTTCTCTGGAAATGGTAATAACCGCAACCGGCCACGCTGCTGTGTGCGTGTAGCACCATATATGCTTGAACTCCTAATATGCTAAATAGGGACTTGTCCCTGGGGGGATGACGAGCGCGCCTGCGAGTCCAGGATACTTGTGCCCTCTATTCACGAGGCCCACCTGACTATACAGGATGTTTAGCTTACGGTGCGGACGGCATGGTGGGTGGCTCTTTTTTTAATCATGCAGTCATAAGGACACATTTGATGTCAGGTCTAGGCAATTACGGCACAGACGAGAAGTTACTGGCAGACGCACTGACTTCTGTGCTTTCGCAAAATGATACTGGCGGCCATCCGTTTACGATCGCCCGGCCTCGTGTTTCTGGGAATAACAGCCGTCCTGAACATTCCGCTGCAGCCGCAGAGGGCGACAATGCATTCAATGCGGTGCCAGAAGATGGCGTTCCGTGCAGAAGTTGCGGTGCCATCTGCCCAAGAACGAATAAATACTGCGGATTTTGCGCGGCGTATCTCGGCAATTATGCTTCGAAAAAGCAGTTTTCAGAAGTCGAGCTGACCCCGATCTCGCTTGATATCGCGCTGATTTCCATCAATGAGGACAGCACGGACGGCGTTCGCATCCCGTTGAAATACAACGAAACGATACTTGGCCGTACCGGTGATTCTCGCTTTCCATCCGATGCGTTTCTATCGCCGAGGCATTGTCGTCTGCTCGTGGAAGGCAAGCAGCTCTTCATCGAGGATCTCGACAGCCTGAATGGCACGTTCCTTCGCCTGCGGAATGAAGTTCGCCTCTATCCCGGTGACTGTTTCCTCGCGGGGCGCGAGCTCATCCGGTTTGAACGCTTTGAACAGGTGGTTTCGAACAAGGCGCGTTCGGTCGATGGCACACGGTATATGGGATCGCCTTCAAGTGGCGGTGATTTCAAGCTCGTCCAGATCGGTGTCGGGAATATCACGCAGAATATCTACTGCCTTTCTGAGGCTGGCGCATCCTTCGGACGCGAAAACGGCGATATCATCTTCAACCGGGATCGCTTCATGAGCGGCAGGCACGCCCAGATCTATCCGCGCGAAGACGGGAATTATTACCTCGCGGATCTGAATTCCTCGAACGGGACGTGGCTCAAACTCAACGGAAAGACGCTCCTCACGCATGGCGATCTGCTCTTCCTCGGGCAACAGCTCTTCCGCGTTGAATCGCCAGACATCCTCTAGTGACATGGTGGCCCGGCTCAAATGCCGGGTCTGTTTTTTATGGAGCGCCACGTGGCTCAGGATACTTCCACTCATTCTTCCAAGGAAGATACGGCTTCTTCGGAAAAGTCTGATCCCGAAAAGACTATGGATAACGGCACACAGGAGCCTAAGACAGGCATGGAGCCTCAGAAGGATCACGCATCTGAGCGCGCGCAGGATGATTCGTCAAAACGCAAGGATGAAAAGCCTGAACCGCAGCCGATTACGGATCCCAAAAACGAAGAAAAGCTGAGGAAAGAAGCCAAGAAGACCCTCGGCGAAGCTGCCGTGCTTTTCAAAAGGGCGCAGAAGCAGCTTGCGGCTGACCGACAGAAAGAGGTCAAGGAAGCCATCAGTGACCTGGAAAAGGCGCTGAAAGATTCAGAACATTCCTGTCAGCCGGCGCTGACCTCGCTGCAGGAAGTGATCAACAAGCGGCTGGCATTCGCGCGCAAATCGAGCATCCAGGAGGTCTTTGAAAGCCTGCTCATCGCGCTTGCGGTCGCGCTTGTCCTGCGCACATTCTTTGTCGAGCCGTTCAAGATCCCCACGCGTTCGATGGTGCCCACGCTGCTTGAAGGCGATCAGCTCTTTGTCACAAAGCTCAGTTACGGCATCCGGCTGCCTTTTTTGAACAAGTATGTCGCGCATTTCTCTGCACCTGAACGCGGCGATGTCGTCGTGTTCGCTTTCCCGCGTGAGGAGGCGGCAGCCTATCTCTCGATGACGAATTCCGGCTGCATGCAGGCGGAATCGCTCACGGAAGACAAGGATTATATCAAGCGCATCATTGGCATCGAAGGCGACACGGTTGAAGTCATCAACCAGACGGTGCATGTCAACGGCACGCCGATCGCCTCGCATCCCATTTATGAGCGGATCGTGTCCGATTACATCTATCTGACAGATCGCCGTCTCGAATCCTGGAATCGGACGATGCACGGCAATCACTCGTTCCTCACGATCACGCATGAGCTTCCGGCCAATCATTTCGGGCCTATCAAGGTCGCGCCCGGTCACGTCTTTGTGATGGGCGATAACCGCGATAACTCTGCCGACTCGCGTTGCTGGGGACAGGTTCCGATCGATAACATCAAGGGGCGCGCGCAGATCATCTGGTGGTCTGGCGGTCATGTCGGGCTTCGCACCGAGCGCATGTTTACGAAGATCGATTAGTGGATCTCTCCCTCGCCCGCTGCTTTGCGGGCATCCCCTCTCCATTCTGGCGAGGGGGCAATGGTCTCATTTTTTTAGGGTCAGCACAATCGCTTGTGACGGATTCGCATGCACGGCGTTTATTCGCCCGAGGGCGGCTCGTAATCGAGTTTGTTGGCTTCTTCGCGGCCGTACACGTAATCGGGGGCGATATAACAGAAGCTGTGCGTGTCTGGGATGTCGGATCGGCACGAATAGCCGCTGCGGCAGTCCTTGGCGTTCTTGCATTTCAGCATGCAGTAGCTGATCGCGTTGGTAAAGAAAACGCACACGGCTTCTTCGGGGCATTCCTCGTCCGATTCGCAGTTCGATGCCAGGCAGTAACCTCCCGGGGAGTCCGTGTCGCAAACCGTTCCCTGGGGGCAGTCATTTGATGTGGTGCATTTGTCGCCGACAGCAGCCTCGCATCCCATAAGGAACAGCGCCGATACGGCGATCGCGATGTATTTGTTCATTCAGGCCTCACAGTAATGGCAATACAGCCGCGACCTAGATAATCCAGAAAGCAATCGAGTGCAAGCGTGACATTAAAACCAGTTCTTCCGGCGTTTGAACCCCGACAGGATCGGATCGATGCGGATTTTTGAGCGCGTGGCGCGTGTGCGCGCATGGATCACGAACAGGCAGGCGATCCAGAGCAGGCAGGCGATGAGCATGCACCAGATCAGGACGCGGTGCGTGGGCGCGCAGATGATCACGGCGAGGGTGAGCGCCGCGAGCATGACGGATACCGACAGGCAGAGCGACGCTGTGCCGATGGCATCGACAAGGGGGGCGGTCGTCCGTTCCGGAAGCCGGACTGCCATGCCGTCATGCTCGATATCCTGCATGAATTGCGCGAAATGCGACGGCACGCCACGGCCGAGTTCAGCCAGGCCTACGCCTGCCTGACAGGCCAGCTTGACGAGGTTTTCCTGACCGAATTTATCTGCAAACAGACGCTTTGAGAACTGCGCCACGGTCCGTGTCACGTCGAGTTGCGGATCAAGATACTGGATGATGCCCTCCAGGTTGATGACCGCCCTGACCGCGCATGTAAACTCGCTGGGGATGCGTATCGCGAACTTTTGGCCTGCCGCGATAAAGTCGTTTGCGAACGCCGCGACATCGATCTTTTGTAACGAGGAAAGGTAGTATTTCTGAAGGATGGCAGCGATCTCGGCTTCCAGGTCGGCCAGTACCACGCGCTTTGTGGGGCGCCCGAGGGAGAGCAGAATGCGCGCGATCGCCGCGCAGTCACCCATATCGACGGCAAGGATAAGGTGCGTGAATTCGTCGCGCTGGCGCGGCGTGAATGTGCCGATCAGCCCGAAATCGAGCAGCCCGATGCGGTGATCTGGGGTCGCGAAGACATTTCCGGGATGCGGATCGCCGTGGAACACGCCGTCTTGGAACACCATCTGGAATGCGATGTCGAGGATCGCCTGCGCCATCTTGACCGCCTGCGGGGTGCCCGGCGTCTCGGAGGTGATCTTCGTGCCCGCGATCTTGCGCATGACTAGGATGTTCGAGTGGGACAGTTCCGGGTACGTCTTCGGGAATACGAGCATCTCCTTGTCTGCATAACGTTCGGCAAAATACTCGATATTTGCGCGCTCATGGCAGAAATCGAGTTCTGAGATGATCGACCGCTCGAACTCTCGGATCAGCCCGGGGAGGTCAAAATAGGCGATTTCTTCGATATGTTTGTCGAGTGTGCGGGCGATCAGGTTGAGGATGTCGATGTCGCTTCGGATCAGCGGCAGCAGGCCCGGGCGCTGGATCTTGAGCACGACTTCGGTGCCGTCGGTGAGCTTTGCTGCATGTGCCTGTGCGATGGATGCGGAGCCGAGCGGCTTGGGATCGACTTCGCTGAAATACGCGTGATAATCGCCATAAGTCTCGTTCAGGATCGCCTCGACGGTCTCGAAATCCATCTGTGGCGATGCGTCCTGCAGCTTTTCCAGTTCGGCGATGATGTCTTTGGGCAGCAGGTCGTAACGCGTCGAGAGCATCTGTCCAAATTTGATATATGTGGTGCCCAGGGCTTCGATCGCGCCGCGAATCTTGACGGCCAGTGTGTCGGGGGTGTCGCGCCGCATCTCTTCCAGAAGTGCCTCGGAGGAGACCTGCTGGATGCCGGCACCGCCGCTGACCGCCTTCACGAGGTTGCCGAAACCGAATTTGCGCAAGATATTTGCAATCGTGGCAAACCGTTGCACGTCGTGAATGACGACGCCGAACATCGATATGGATTCGCGCTTTTTGGGGATATTTGCGGACATATTCTCAGCCTTGTTGTCATTTGGGCGTGCCTATGCCTGACGGCATACGGCACGTGTCGCGCGCCTATGCCTGACGGCATACGGCGCGCGTGGCGCATCTAGTTTACACCGTCTGGGCGTGCGCGCATTCTTTTGGGCTTTGGATGGCTCAAGCCTGTGAGGGATTCGCGTGATATGTGTCGCGAAGCGCATGGCCGTGGGGAAAGGGATCGTCGAGGGGGTAGCGGCGTATGCGCGTAGACCGGTAGAGACGCGTCTCTATCGGTCGAGCACATAGCCGCGCAGGGGGAGGCTTCCCCCTGCCCCAAAAACAAGCGTGACGTAGAGGATTCAGGCATTTGAGCGCAACACGGTGCACGTTTTGGGGCAGATCTGCGCGAGGATCACGGCTCCGGTCGCGTGTTTGTGTCGATGCAGGAGGCAGGGGTTACAGGGAAAGATCCGTGACTTCGAGATCGACATCGCTTCCGGAGTCTTTGTCGTAATGCAGCGCGCCGGGGCGACGTACACGGATCGTCTTCATGCCGAGTTCGCGCGCGCCTGCAAAATCTTTTGCCGGGTTGTCGCCGAGATAGACGCATCGCTCGTAGGGCGTGTTGAGTGCCATAGATACGAGCTGATACGGCGCGGCTTTGGGCTTGGAAATGCCGAATTCTTGGGTGAATATCGGGCATTCGATCCACGGCAAAAGGCCGAGCGCGATGAATTTTCGGCGTTGTGAGATCAGGGGGCCGTCCGTGATCACTGCGGTTCGTGCGCGAAGGTTTGTGAGGAGTTCGCGGGCATCCGGGCAGAGCGAGATCTGAGGGACATGGGCGCGATAGATCCCGACGAGCTGTGGGATATCGAAGGATGCGCCGACTTCCGGAAATGCCGCGAGCGCGCGGTTGAATGTATCGCCCCGCACGCCCGATTCAAACATCGCCCAGCATATCTCGCCAAACTGCGGGCAGGACACGGCTTGGCCGATGGCGCGGAACCCCGAACGCACATACTCGCGTTCAAGATAAAGCGTGTCGTCGATATCGAAGATAAATGCGCTGATCTTATGGGATTCGATAAAGGCTTTCATGGGGGATCATCCGAGTTGCTTGAGCGTGTCGATGACATTTCGCAGTTCGAGGGCGTTGTGTTCGGGCAGCGAGCTGTTGATGTAGATGTTTGAGCCGATCTCGAATCCGGCGGTTTTGCTCAGTCGAGGGATGATCGACATGTACCAGTGGTAGGCGTGATCGGGGCAATCGGTGGGGGCGCTGCGGATGACGAAGTTGAAATCCGGATGATTGAGGAGCTTTTCCTGAGATTTGAGCACGTAGTAGAGGATATTGGCGAGGTCTGGGATCTGCGCGTCATCCATGCTGCCGAAGTGCGCGTGATGCGTTTTGGGGAATATCCAGGTGTGGAAACTGGAAAGGGCGGCGTAGGGCAGGAAGGAGATGAAGTGTTCGTTTTCGTAGATGACGCGTAAATTTTGCGAGCGTTCGCGTTCGAGCATGTCGCACATGAGGCATCGGCTGTGCTCGCAGAGGTATCGCTTTGTGACTTCGAGGCGTGTCTGGATCTGTCCGGAAATGAGCGGTGTCGCGATGAGCTGTGAATGCGGGTGTGCGAGGGATGAGCCTGCTTTTTCGCCGTTATTCTTGAAGATGATGATGTGGCGGACGCGCGGATCGCGTTCGACGGCGCGGTATCGCGCCAGGTATGTGGCGAGCACGGTCTCGATGTCGCAGAAAGGGAGATCCGTGATACGGCGGTTGTGATACGGCGAGTCGATGATGACTTCGTGTATGCCGAAGCCGTTGATATGCGTCTGGAAGAAATCGCCATCCTGATCGGGCTGTATGTCTTCGGAGAGCGCCGGGAATTTATTTTTGATGACACGGGTCTGCCAGATGCCGCGATTGCCGGGGGTTCGCGCGACCTCAAGGCTCGTCATGTGTTCGTTTCCGGGACAGAATGGGCAGGTGGGATCGAGGGGGGGTAGCTCCGCCTGTGGCTGTGTGACGGCAAAAGCCATCGGACGTTTGGCGCGTTCGGTGGCGATGATGACCCATTCCTGGGTGAGAACATTGAAGCGAAATTCGGGCATAAGACCTCTCCATGACGCATGTCAGCGGTGGTCATCATGAGAAAAAGCGAGCCCCAGGGTGTGCATGGCTGCTAAAAAATCTTGGGGGAACGGCGATTCAAACGCGCAGGGTTCATGCGTGACCGGATGCGCAAAAGCCAGGCGTTGCGCGTGCAGTGCGAGCCGTTCGATGGCCTTGTGGTGCGCGATCTTTGGGGGGGCATAGAGCGGATCGCCGAGTATCGGCGCGTTGTGATCGCTCAGATGCACGCGCACCTGATGCGTGCGTCCGGTTTCGAGCAGGCATGTGACGAGAATGAACCCCGAGGGCGTTCGCGTGGAAACGCGATAATTGGTGATGGCGCGTTTGGGTGCATCAAATTTCGAGGAATACTTGACGCGCTGTGTCGGGTGTCTGCCGTAAGGCGTATCGAAACGGCCGGAATCAGGCAACTTGGGGCCGTAACAGATTGCCCAGTATTGTCGGTGTACGTCGTGTGCGGCAAACATGCGCACGAGTGTTTCGTAAGCGGTCTGCGATCTGGCGACGACGAGCAGGCCGCTCGTGGCGCTGTCGATGCGGTGGACGATGCCGGGTCTGTCCGGTTCTCCGACGGACGCGAGCTCGGGGTACGCGGCGAGGAGGCCGTTGATGAGCGTGCCGGAGAGATTGCCGGCGCCGGGGTGCACGACAAGGCCCGATGGTTTGTCGATGACAAGGATGTGCGGATCCTCGTAGACGACGCGGTATGCGATGCCTGTTTCTGGGCGTGGTGCGCCTGTTTCGGGCATTTGAGGGGCATTCCATTGGACGGTATCGCCTGGGTTGAGCTTGCGTCCGGCTTTTGTACACGGCGAGCCGTTGACAGCAACCTCGCCGGATTCGATCGCGCGTTTGATCTGTGATCGAGACGATTCGGGGGTTTCGGAAGCCAAGAATGCATCGAGGCGCATGCCGTCACACTGTACGCGGATTTCAGACATGAGCTTCCTGTGGTTTGAGGATATCGTCTAATGCGGCATAGAGGCTTGCAGTGACGGTCTCAGGGGCTTGTGAGGCATCGACGATCACGGCTTGCGGATGGTCTTTGACCAGGCGGTCGAAGGCATCCGAAACATCTTGAAGCGTCTGCTTTTTTTCGAAGGGATCGAGCGCATCACGGCCGGCCTGCATGCGCGCAAGCGCGGTGTCGACATCTATTTTGAGGTAGATGAGGATGTCCGCTTCTGGGGCGTAAAGGCGGTTCTGTTCGGCGATATCATCCTGCAGGGCGATGCGTTCAGCCTCGGAACCCGTCTTGAGCGCGTCGCGTCGCGTGCCCTGATAGGCGATGGAGCTGTAGAAGTATCGGTCGGTGATGACGACTTCGCCGCGATCCAGTGCGGGCAGGATGCAGGTGACGAGATGCTCCTTGCGGTCATCGACAAAGAGATCGCGTTCTGTGCGCGGATCGAGGCGTGTGGTCGCGGCGCGTATGCGCTGCCCGAACGGGCCTTTTGTCGGCTCTGCCGTGAGGCAGACGGTGTAGCCTTTGGATTCGAAATAGGCTGCAATCTTGGGGATCTGAGTTGATTTTCCGGCGCCATCGATGCCTTCGACGGCGATGAGATAATTTTTTTTCATGAAATTGCCATTGCTGCGGCGGCGAATTTGTCGCCGCGTTCACCGTAACTCTTGAACATATCGTAACTCGAACAGCCAGGGGAGAGCATCACGGCCTGACAGCCGCTTTCGCGTGCCAGATCGTAGCCTTGTGTGACGGCCTGTTCGAGTGTGGCGCATCGGTGCATGGGGATTTGCACACATTCGGCTTCGCGGCAGAAGCGGTCGCCCATCGCGCCAATGACCATGATGTGGCGAATGTTTTTCGACATCAGGCGGATCCATTCGGTGAGCGAGAGGCCCTTGTCTACGCCGCCCACGATCAGCACGGTGGGCTTGTCGACCGCTAAAAGTGCGGCGATGGCGGCATGCGGGTTCGTCGCTTTCGAGTCGTCAATGAAGTCTATGCCGTTCAAGGTTCGGACGTGCTGGATGCGGTGTGGGGGCAGCTGATAGGTGTCGATCGAGGCAACGATGGATTCAAAAGCGCATCCCATGTACAGTGCGGCGAGGATAGCCCCCATGACGTTCATCAGGTTGTGGTCGCCTTTGAGTTTGAGCGCGTCGAGCGCGAGTCGGTGTTTGGTGCCGTCAAAGACGAAGTGTATCGCGTGGTCTTCGACATAGGCGCAATTCTGTGCGTTTTGGGGGATATCCGAGCGTTTTGCGGCATACCAGCAGATGCGAGCCTGCGTGTCTGTCCAATGCTTGATCTCGTCATCGGAGGCATTGAGGATTGCGATATCGTCGTGTGTCATGACCGCCAAAGCGCGTCGTTTGGTGTCGACATATCGCCGCCAGTCGCCTTTGAAATACTCGCTATGGTCTTCGGCAATGTTTGTCGCGATGAGGATATGCGGCCTGAATTCGGGGCAGAATGCGAGCTGAAATGCGCTTGTTTCGACGACAAGGCAGTCGAGATCATCGGCTTCGCGGACGACTTTGGCGAGTGGGATGCCGACGTTGCCGCCCATTTTGTTTGTGATGCCGCAAGCGTTGAGGATATGCGAGGTGAGCGTGGTCGTGGTCGTCTTGCCATCGGTGCCTGTGATGGCGACGATCGGCCGTTGTGTGGCGCGGAACGCGGCTTCGAGTTCCGCAAAGACGGGGATATGCCTTGCGTCGGCTTCGGCGAAGATCGGGGAAGACGGCTCAAGGCCGGGGCTTGTGACGATCAGGTCTGCATCGCCGATCTCGTTACGGCCGAGGACGAGCTCGGTCCCCGGTGGCAGTTTCGCTTCAAATTCTGCGCATTTGGAAGGGTCTGCAGTATCTGAGGCAATCAAGTGTTTTCCAAACCCGGCGAGCAGTTCGGCGACTGCGATGCCGGATCCGCCAAGTCCAAACACAGCCACACGATTTGCGTGTGGAAACGGATCTTTCATTTCTCCAATTCCTTATCCATCATCCCTGAGTTTCGCAGGCAGACAGCCTGCGTTGGCAATATCTCGCCTGACTGTCGTAAAGTCAATTTTTCAAGCACATGTGGAGGGGGCGTGAAAGCTGTTCATGGGCGTGCGTGAAAGCGTTATTCGGCTGAGTTGTCAATGTATGAATCATACGTGTAACACCGTGAAATGAAGTGAACAACGCTTGAAACAAGTGAGATCATTCCTCGTTTGATTATTATAAGGGTTTTATATAAGTAAACTGAGGGGGCTATTTCGCTTCTTGAGGAGATCGAATGGACACAGACATTGACAGCGCAAATGAACTCTTTAGCGAATTTCCGGATGGAACACGCATTGTGATTCGCGATGGGAAGGTCATATTTGAGAATTTGACACCAGACATGCTTGATGTGGCACTGAGCCTGGATCCAGAGAACGAGGAACTTAAAATCCGTAAAAAGAAGATGGAGGAAGGGTTATGAGAAAGAGATGGATTGCTCTTTTATGCACAATCTGCGCCTTTGGTGTGCTTGGGTGTGAGGAGGAATCGAGCAGTCATTGTGCGTCTGCCGATCCAAGCGGGGAGTTGACGGATCCGGGTTCAAGCGAGCCGGAGGTATCTGTAGAGACGCATTACACGCCGAGTCAGATATGTGATACGCATGAGAAGCTCTGTGACGGCATGTGTACCGACGTGACGACCGTGATGAACTGCGGGAATTGCGGCGTGACGTGCAAGGGGGACGAGGTCTGCGAGGATGGCGCATGCGCGCCGAGATGCAAGCAGACGGTATGCGGTGAGGCATGTGTCGACACGACGAGCAACAAGTATCACTGTGGCGGTTGCGGCATCGCGTGTGCGGCAAACATGGCGTGTAATGACTCGAAGTGCGCGTGTGCGAAAGGATATGTGGATTGCGACGGCGATGCGGTCAATGGCTGCGAGACGCTTTGGGCGTGCAGCTGCACGCCGGGCCAGACTATGAAATACTGGACAGGCGATGAAGCGCAGCGGAATGTCGGCGAGTGTCGGGAGGGCATACTCGAATGCCAGCAGATTGGCGAAGAGACAGATTATGTCATGATTTCTGAGGAAGTGCTGCCGCATCTCTCGACGAGCTGCACCGACAAGGATTACAACTGCAACGGTGTTGCCGATGGTAAAGAAGATGTGGACGGCGACGGCTTTTCGATCTGCGCGGGCGACTGCTGCGACAACGAGGCGCAGTGCAAGGCGCTCAATCCAGAGCTGATCAACCCCAGCATGCTTGAGATTGCGGACAACAAGACGGATGACAACTGCAACGGTCAGATTGACGAACCGCTGCTCAGCGAGTCGGATGTTCAGCTCATCAGCTACACGTATCCGTCACAAGATCTCGACAAGACGGCACGCGCGATTGCGCAGGCGATGGGCATTCTGTGGGAATGTGCGCCGGAATCGAGTTGTGCATACGGTCTTGTCAATGCCAAGCTGACACGCGCTTCATCCACTGCGCCGATCGATCCGCGCCAGGTCAATATCGTCGATGCGATGCGCAACGCGTCGGGTGTGGCGAAGGTCTTGCCTCGTGAAGGCTCGACATTCGCGATGCTGTCCTCGGGGGAGGCACGCGATGTCAAGTCGGGTGTCGGCAATGGCGATCTCGAACTCGAAGCAATCGTCTCGGAAAAGCAGGTTGGCAAAGAGATGGAGCGTGTCTCGGAATTCAGCGCGATTCCGGCGGTTTATCTCACCGCTCATGGCGGCAAGCTGCAGACGCATGAGAAATGCTCGACGGGAACGGTCAAGCCTTCGATTTTTGATTCCGTGCAGCTTCATCTCGAAATCAAGGTGCCGAGCAACGTCAAGGGCATCCGTTTCGACTTCCGCTTTTTCTCGCGCGAATATCCTGAGTATGTTTGCTCTGCGTTCAACGATTTCTTCCTCGCGATTCTTTCGACGGGGCATTCCGAAATGAACGAACATCCGGATCACAACATCGCCTTCGATAAGAATGGCAACCCGGTGTCGATCAATAACGGCTTCTTTACGACATGTCGCAAGATCTCGTGCAAAAAGGCGAGCGATTGTCCTGCCTTTATGGCGTGTGGCAACGACGGCTTCTGTACGGCAGGTGATGATACATGCCAGGATGGTGACGGCGCGATCGAAGCCTATTATCCAGAGCCTTACAACAATATCTCCGGCAGAGGAGGCGGCACAGCGTGGTTGACCACGACCGCTCCGGTTGTCGGCGGTGAGATCATATCGCTCGATTTCTATATCTGGGATACGCAGGATCGCAAGTATGACTCGACGGTGCTGCTCGACAACTTCAAGTGGCTGCTTGACGAAACGAAAGTCAATACAGGCTTTGCCACGGAAGATCCGAACGATGATCCGATCATCAACTGATCGCCTTTCGCTGACCAACACTATTGAGGAGATATACGTATGAAAAAGCTAACAGCCTGTCTCAGCCTTATCCTCTGTCTGTTTATGGCATCGTGTGACGATGAGCAGACGAAGAAGGATTGTGATACGCCCACGACGCCATCCGATCCGACCCCCGGCGATCCGAGCGAGCCTTTGCCGCCCAAAGTCGTGGAGGCAGTCGGCTGCACGGCAGAGAATTGCAAGGGGACGTGTTGTGGCGATGTCTGCCGTGATACGACATCCAATTCGAAGCATTGTGGCGTATGCGGGCATGCCTGCAATCCGACCGAAGCCTGTATTGACAGCGTTTGCACGGTCGTATCGACCGGCACATGCGCGGAGGATGAGCTCCGTTGCGGTGCCGATTGCATCAAGATTTATCGCAATAAGGAGCACTGTGGGGATTGCGACACCGTATGCGGTGATAATCAGGCATGTATTGATGGCAAATGCGTCATTCAGTGCGGTGAGGATTTGACGCGTTGCTGCGAAACATGCGTCGACGTGCTCACGAATGCGCTTCACTGCAGCGCGTGCGGTTATGAATGTCCGGACGGCAATATCTGTGTCAACGCCATGTGTACCAATGATTGCGGTGTCGATACCCAGACGGTATGCGGTCATAGCTGCGTGACGCTGTCTGAGGATAGCGACAACTGCGGCACGTGCGGCCGTGTATGCGCCGAAGGTCAGGCGTGTGTCGAAGGCGAGTGTTCGGAGACGTGCATGAACCCGGATGAGACCGTCTGCAATCGCATGTGCGTGGATGTGCTTTCTTCCAACAGCAACTGCGGTGCTTGCGGGAATGCCTGTCCGGGCAACACGCGCTGCTCTGAGGGTGCCTGCGTCTCGACTTGCGATGAAGAGAACGCGATTATCTGCAATCACGACTGCCTTGATCCGAGTTCGGATAATGACAACTGCGGCGGGTGCGGAAAAGTCTGCACGGCGCGTCAGATGTGCGTGGAAGGTGCCTGTGTCGATACCTGCGAGGGTGAAGGGCAGGCCATTTGCGATCATGCATGCATCGATGTGATGAGCGATGCCAAGAACTGCGGTGACTGCGAAAAAGCCTGTCTCGATGGCGAGATCTGCCGTGAAGGGGCATGCGGTTGCCCGGATGAAGATCCGTATTGTAATGTGCCCGATCCCAAGTGTGAAGAAGGCGAAGACGTGTGCAATCACTTCTGCACCAATAAGCTTGTGGATGTGCATCACTGCGGCACATGCGGCAATGATTGTGGCGAAAACGGCATGTGCTATAACGGCCGTTGCATCGACTGCACGAACAAGACGGGCTGTGAAGACGGTCTTTGCTATGACCTTCAGAACGACCCGAACAACTGCGGTGCCTGCGGTGCCGCATGTCCATCCCATGTCGCCTGTATCGAAGGCCAGTGCGCCGCGTGCCAGACGAACTATGTGGACTGCAACAAAGACATGGCAGACGGCTGCGAGAAGACGACGGCTGAATGCGACTGTTCCGATGGCGAAACGCGGTCTTGTTATTATGGGCCAACCGGGACTGTCGGTGTCGGGGCATGCAAGGCCGGCACACAGACCTGTGTGGGCAATCGATGGGGCGATTGCGTAGGCATGGTCGTTCCCGTGACCGATTTCCAGTGCCGTAAGGACATCAAGGACAAGGGCCTCAATGATCTCAACTGTGACGGCAAAGTCGATGGCATGGAGGATTATGACGGCGACGGCATCTCAATCTGCGGCGGTGATTGCTGTGATATCAAGGCGCAGTGCCCGAATGTCTCGGATGCAAAGCTCGTCCGTCCCGGCTTCTATGAAGTTCCTGGCAACAATATCGACGATAACTGTAACGGCAGGACGGATGAATCGGTCACGACGTGTGCCGCGACCTATTCCCAGGGCAATAATCTCGGAAATGTAGATAATCGCAATTATGCCGGTCTCCAGCTCGCTCACGCCATGGACATCTGCGATGATGCCAGCGTCATGGGTTACGGTCTCGTCTCTGCCACGGTTCAGTCGCTCAATTCAAATATTTTAGGCAATACGTTGATGAGCTACGCGATCAATGTATTCTCGCAGTTGCCCAACAAGAATCCGGTCATCAAGCCTAAAAGCGGTTCAACCTTTGCGGGGATTTCATCGGGCAGTTTTTACGTTACCGAGCTCAGCCATTCCAACGACTTTATCGAGGGGGGTACGATACCGCCCAAATATCATTCTGCACACGGCAATTCGCTGCAGTCGCATCCCCAATGCTCGACAAGCAACAACATCAACGATTCAGTCGATCTCAAGCTGACACTCAAGGCTCCGATCAATGCTACAGGCTTCCAGTTTGATTTCCGATTCTATTCGCACGAGTATCCCGAATACGTGTGTACCCCCTATAACGACTTCTTCATTGCGTTGCTCGGCTCGAAGGCATTGGGTATTCCGGCAGATACGAATATCGTGTTTGATAAGAATGGCGCGCCGGTTTCGATCAATAACGCATTCTTCACGTCGTGTGAGCCGATCTATTGTTCAAGCAGCTGTCTCCCTGTTTATTCGTCATGTACGGGCGGCAAATGCATGACAGCCTATGGCGCGTGTCCTGACGGTACGGCAGATCTCGCGGCCTGGGGCGGCGGTGGCGGTGCTACGGCTTGGCTGACGACCAAGGCCCCTGTCATTGGCGGCGAAACCTTTACACTCGACTTCATCATCTGGGATACGGACGATGATGCTTTCGATTCGGCGGCCATCATCGATAACTTCAGATGGATCACCACAGGCGGTTCCGTTACGGTGGGTACGGAATTCACCGATCCTCGAACCTGATGCCTTTTTTGACCGGTCCTATGCTTCGCATACGGACCGCATGGCCCCGGCTATCTGACGATACGCCGGGGCTTTTTTATTGGGCTGTATTAAAGCCGCGTATTGCGGCAGCAATAGCGGCTTTGCGCGGGCGTATCGGCCAACGGCCGATAGCCGCGCCACATACCATTCACCTCATTCAAAGCTGAGGCTGTGATGGCAAATCGGTGGCAGGCGGCATAATACGCCGTGTTTAGAGCATATCTTTGACGGCGGCATAGAATACGCCGCGTTTGAGTGACGTGTGGCCTTCTGTGGAGACCCAGATGTTGTCGTTTGACGTGAGATACATGCCTTCGGGCATATAGGTCCACTTGCCTGAACCGGATGTATAGGATTTGGTCTTGGTGCCTTCTGCACCGACATAGAGCGTTCCGTAACCCTTTGTCGAGTTCAGCAGGAAATAAGTTTTGCCGCTCGTGAAGGTGAGACCGCCCTGGAGATTGGGGCTTCCGGCGTACCATGCGCCAGTGGCTTCGACGATTTTTTTGTCGTTTGTCTGGAGTTTGCCGCCGCTTCCGGCTGGCCAGCGCACGAGGCGGCCGTTGTTGCCGTCCTTGACATACTCGCCAGAAAGTATGGATTTCTGGCCGTTGATCGTTTCGAGCCCGATGAACGAGAATTTGGGCTTGCAGGTGTCGTGCATAGTGCCTGGATAGAAATAGGCATTGACCTGGGGCAAGGCGTAAGCATAGCCGTAAGCGCAGTATTTGCCGCTGTGTTTTCCGACATATCGGTCGCAGGCTGAGCTCGTGTCGACCTTGAGGATGCGCTGGAGATCGAATACGCGCATGCCTTTGCCTGTGTCTGCGACATAGAGATACGGCCAGTACCAGACGAGTCCGCCGACATGATTTTTAACGGGCTTGAAGCCTCTGTCTGCATCGGGTTCGACGAGCAGGACATGGCGGTACTTGATATCCTGTTTTGTATCGGTTGTGTCGATAAATGAGATGCGGACGCCCTTGTCTTTGTCAGTTTCGTCAGCGGCAGGATTGCTGTCTGAACTGGCCTTGTCTTCGTCGTAATGCCAGCCGACGACGCGTATGGTCTTGCCGCCGCTGCCGCCACCGGCAAGGCCTTGGGGGATCCAATAGGAGACAGAGCAGTCGCCGCTTTCCCAGAACCAGCCCTTTTTAAAGCCGACCCACGTCTTGGAGGGCATGCTTTGCATGGTGCGGTTGAAACTGAGTTCATGTGGCGAGATTTTGGCCAGTCCGAGGGAATCAATGATGTTGGTGTATTTGTTCCACTGGTCTTTGTCCTGGAGTACGAGTTTGCTGTGGGAGAACTTGGTGACATAGTTGGCGGTGCCGCTGCCGTTCGGACATGTGCAGTTCGAATCGAAGGCATCGGATGGGCATTTGTTGCTGGAGCCGTCACATTTTTCGGCGGCATCGCAGCCGCCGGCAGATTTGCGGCAGACATAGGAACTCGGACGTTTTGCGTCGGCGGGGCATGCCGCAGACGATCCGTTGCACCGCTCTTCGACATCGCAATCGCCGGAGGCTTGCCGGCAGACATCGCCCGACTTGAACTGGTCTGCCGGGCAGTTGGGCGATGATCCGTTGCACCGCTCTTCGACATCGCAAACCCCGGCTGATTGCCGGCAGACATCGCCCGACTTGAACTGGTCTGCCGGGCAGTCGGGGGACGATCCGTTGCACTGTTCTTCCTTGTCGCAAACCCCGGCGGATTGTCGGCAGACATCGCCCGATTTGAACTTGTCTGCCGGGCAGTCGAGTGTGCTGCCGTCGCATCTCTCTTCGATATCACATACGCCTGTTGCGTTTCGGCAGATGCGCTGATCGGTTACGGCGACGGAGACGCAGCTGCCTGCGCGACATACGGAGACGGCGCAAGGCCGGGTTTCTTGATTGTCGCACGATTTGCCTTCGTTTGCGGGGTTGGCGCAGCCCTCAAGCGGTACTTCGGGCTGCTCGGGGTTCTGCGGATTTTCAGGCTGTTCGGGATTCTGCGGATTTTCAGGCTGTTCGGGATTCTGCGGATTTTCAGGCTGTTCGGGGTTCTGCGGATTTTCGGGCTGCTCGGGGTTCTGCGGATTTTCGGGCTGCTCGGGGTTCTGCGGATTTTCAGGCTGCTCGGGGTTCTGCGGATTTTCGGGCTGCTCGGGGTTCTGCGGGTCATCGGGCTGCTCGGGGTTCTGCGGGTCATCGGGCTGCTCGGGGTTCTGCGGGTCATCGGGCTGCTCGGGGTTCTGCGGGTCATCGGGATCTTGAGGCTGTCCGGGCTGTTCGGGATCTTGCGTTTGTCCCGGATCTTGTGGATCCTGGGGCTGATCTGGGGCTGTAATCTCGCCGGTATCTGGGATATCGGGGGTGATGTAGAGTGCATTATCGTCAGTACAAGCCAAGAAGCCCATGCATGCGCCTGCGGCGAGGAGAAACAGTGCTTTTTTCATAGAAATGTGCCTCTTATTAGAGATGGGGTGGTTTTGTCACGTTTAGAAAACCGCGTTAGTTTAGAATCGTTTTGGTGATGGAATCAAGCAAATGTGGGGTACGAGCGGTTTTCAGCAGGTTTGCGCGTTACACCGTGAGGTTGCGCTACACCCGGGGCATTGAGGATGCCCACGGTAACCCAGATAGCGCCCGTCGGGGCGCTGGCGGTTGCACCGCGATGCGGCACGTTTGATTTTTGGGGGCGTGTGTGATGCCGTGGGGTGCACGTGATGCCGTGGGGATGTGCGTGATGCCGTGGGGATGTGCGTGATGCCGTGGGGATGTGCGTGATGCCGTGGGGATGTGCGTGATGCCGTGGGGTGCACGTGATACACCGTGGGGATGTGCGTGATGCCGTGGGGATGTGCGTGATACACCGTA
>JAFZFY010000368.1 GCA_017555665.1 Pseudomonadota bacterium
CGGCACTATCGGCACAGCCGATACGCGCCGCCGCGCCGTGACCGGCGATTTTTTACATCACCTGCATCGGGTTGCGCATCGCATGCGCGACCATGACATCCACCCCCATCGAGGCCACGAGATCGGCCAGGATCTCGGGGATAAACTTCTCGGTATCGTAATGCCCGGCATCGATCAGCACGACACCGCGCCGCACGGCATTGTCAAAGTCGTGATGACCGCAATCGCCCGTGATATAGGCATCCACATCGCGATCCGTGGACGGCAGATATTTCGCCCCAGATCCGTTCAGGATCGCCACGCGCCTGACCAGTTTTTCGGGATCCCCGGCAAAGCGAACGACCGGAATATCCCAAAGCCCTTTCAGATGCTGAATAAACGCCGACAGCCGGACAGCCTCCGGCAACGTGCCGGATACGCCAAACCCATACAGATCCGTCATGCCGCGAACCTCCGACCGCAGCTCGAACACGTCATAAGCCGGTTCTTCATACGGATGCGCCTTGATCAAAGCCTGGGTCACGGCGCGAAGATCACGCCCGGAAACGACCATTTCGAGCCGATATTCTTCCACAGTCTCGGCACTGCCCGGCGTGCCGATCGCCGGATGCGAATCGGCGCCACACGTGAACTTGCCAAGCCCTGACACGCGAAATGACACATCGCTGTAAGCCCCGACACTGCCGGCTCCGGCTTCGTGCATCGCGGCAGCCACGGCATCCACGGCATCATGCGGCACAAAGACGACGATCTTGTAGGCTTCATACGGGCGGTGCGGCAAAAATGGCCGGCACCCCGACAGCTTCAGATCCTCCGACAATCGGCGAATGATCGCATCCGGCGCACAGTCGAGATTCGTGTGTGCCGCCATCAGGGCGATGTGATTTTCTGCAAGCTCAAGCAGCATCCGCCCCTCGGCCGTGTCATCCGTCAAAGATTTTAAGGGTTTAAAGATGAACGGGTGATGCGTTAAAATAAGATCCGCTTTGAACGCAATGGCTTCGGAAAGCACGTCCGGGGTCAGTTCAAGCGCAGTCAGCACGCGAGAAACGCAAGCGTTTCCGCGCCCGAGAAGCAATCCGGGATTATCCCAGCTTTCAGCTGTCTTTTCAGGAAAAGTCGCACTGACTTTTCTGCGCAATTCTTGAATCGTAATACTCATCTCATTCCTCGTATGGCCAAATCATCCCAAAAGAAACACGCCGAGCCCCTGGACTCAGCCCAAGATGCGACCCAATCCTCAGGGGAGCCCGCAAAACCCCGCCGCAAGCGCGGTTCCCGCAAAAGCCCGTCCGAAACCAAAGCCACCCGATCAGGCAAAGCCCCAAAGCGCGGCAGCAAAAAACGCCCCCGGACAATATCGTGGGTCAAATTCGTTATAGCATGTCTTGCAATCGCCGCAGCCCTGCTGGTCTATTTTTTTGATATCTCGCGCGTGCGCTCGAATGATATGATGCCGACGCTCTCCAAAGGCGATCTCGTGCTGTCGTTTGCGCCGGGCTGGATCAGCCCGGAACTGACACCCGGCAAGATCGCACTCCTCCGAAATGACACAAACGAAGCCGCACCCAATTATTTGCGCGTCCTGGCCAATGCCGGCGAAGCCGTCACCTTCGAGTCTGACCGCATCGCCATCAACGGCACCGCGATCCCACGAATACGCCTGACAAATGCCGCCATCGCACGCCCGGTCGACGAACCAGAGATCTGGCGCGAAAATGTACAGGGCCATTACTACAAGATCAGCCTGCCGCAACAGCCCCTTGCCGGAACCCTCTCCGGCACCCATCAGCTCACGGCAGGCCAATACTTCCTCGCCGGGGATAACCGCATGGCTTCTTACGATTCACGCCAATCGGGACCTGCAGATAAAACACAAATACGCGGCCATGCGCTCATCATACTTGAATCCATGCGCGATGATGGCGTATTGGGGCACTGGCTAAAACTCCTCGATCTGTGAGTACCGCACACGGCGCTCCCGACCGCATTCAGATGCCCTATTCTTCGACACTTTTTCCCAACAACACGGGACATTCCACACAGCGACACACGCCTATGAAAAATCTCTATCTCGTCTCTCTCGGCTGCCCCAAGGCTCGTGTAGATAGCGAAGTCATGCTTGGCATGCTCCAGCGCGAAGGCTGGCAGCTCACGCCAGACCCCGATCAAGCCGATGCCATCCTGGTCAACACATGCGCCTTTTTGCAGTCCTCCATCGAGGAATCGATCGACATGATCCTCGAATGTGCCGATTATAAGCAGGCGCGTTGCAAACGCCTCGTCGTGACTGGTTGCCTGCCCTCTCGATTCCACGCAGACATGGACGAGCTCAAGCGCTCCCTGCCCGAAGTCGATGCCTTTGTGATGACACACGAACTCCCAGACATCATCCGCGCCATCGAGCCAGCCAAATTCCCCAACCCGGATGACGACTATTTTCAAAGCCGTGTGCTCGCCCAGGCACAGTCGTATGCCTATCTCAAAGTCTCTGAGGGATGCAACCGCCGCTGTTCCTTCTGCGCGATCCCGCTCATCCGGGGCAAACAGATCTCAAGGCCGATCGAGAGCCTTGTCACAGAGGCACGACATCTGGCAGATACGGGGGTTCGCGAACTCGTACTCGTCGCGCAGGAGCTGACCAGTTACGGCACCGACCTCGATATGAAAGACGGCCTGCTTCGCCTGCTCGACAAGCTCGAACCGATTGACGGCATCGAGTGGATACGCCTGATGTACACCTATCCCTGGAACTTTACAGACAGCCTGATCGAACGCCTCGGCAAGGGAAAGATTCTCCCCTATGTCGATATCCCGCTCCAGCACGTGTCCCAGCATATCCTGGACGACATGCGCCGACACGTCGATCAGGCCGTTCAAGACCGCCTGATCCGCAGGCTTCGCGAGATCCCGAACATGACGCTTCGCACCAGCCTGATCGCCGGATATCCGGGCGAAACCGAAGCCGATGTCGACGAACTCGAACAATGGATGCGTGAAATCCGCTTTGACCGGCTCGGCATCTTCGAATACTCCCCGGAGCCGGGCACGCCTGCCGGCGACAGGGAAGACCAGCTCCCGCCCGAAGTGCGCACCGCGCGAAGAGACAGGCTTATGGCTGTACAACAGCAGATCCATGCAGATAAGATGGCGGACATGATCGGGCAGACACTCGATATCCTCGTCGACGGCCCAAGCCCGGAACACGAGCTCGTCTTGCAGGGCAGATATTTCGGCCAAGCCCCCGAAGTCGACGGTCAGGTCTATCTCTCATACGAACAGAGCGACCAGGATCCCGCCGAAATTGGCGATTTCGTGACCGTCGAGATTGTTGAAGCAGCTGAATATGACCTCGTCGGCAACGTCATCGACGATTAGGACGACGGCTTTTCTTTAGGTCTTGATCATGTATCCCAATTTGCTTGAGATTTTTGGCGTGACCCTTCACGGGCCGCTGTTTGAGCGCATCCTCTGGTTCCTGCTCGCCTTTTTGATGATCTGGGGTGTCATCAGCTCCATTCTGCTCATCCGTGGGGGCAAAAAAACTGAAGGCGGCATCCAGGGGCTGATCGTCCTCGCCATCCTGATCTGGAGCATCCGTCAGATCGCCGGAACGTTCAGCGCCGACTATGCCCTGATGTTTCAGGAACCGCTTGTCGTGCATAGCTATGCGTTCTGCATCCTTGTCGGAATCATCGCCGGAACGCTCACCGCGATGAAGATGGCATCGTCACGCGACTTGGAAAGTGCCGTCATGGGCAAGCTCTGCCTTTGGATGGTCCTGATCGGCTTCCTCGGCGCCCGAGCCGCGCATGTGATCGTCGACTACAAGACTTACGTCAATTCGTGTTTTCATCCAGAGGTGATGAACCTCGTAAAGCCAGACTGCCTTCGCGTCCTCAATTTCGGCGAAGGCGGCCTGACGTTTTATGGCGGCGTCATCGCGGGATTCTTCGTTCTGGCAGTCTTTTTCTATCGCCGCCACAAAGCGGGCAAACCGCTGCACGTGCTTTCGGTCTTTGACCTGCTCGCGGCCGCGCTTGCCATCACCCATGCGTTCGGCCGTCTGGGCTGTCTCGCCGCTGGCTGCTGCTGGGGCGAAATCACGACGGGTACGCTCGGCATCAAATACGGCGCAGACTCGTTCGCCTTTGCGGAATATATTAAAAATCCGGCACTTCACGATCTCATGATGAAGACAGGCGAGACACCGCTCGTCCATGCGACACAGATATACGAATCACTCGGCGAGTTAGTGCTGTACATCTGCTTGTGGCTGATGCTGAAGAAAGGCGCAAAACCGGGCAAAATGGCGGGCACGTGGTTTATCGGATACGGCACGCTTCGCTTTATCGTGGAAATCATGCGCAACGACACGGAGCGCGGCTATTATTTTGAAAAGGTCGTTCCCAGCATCAATCAATTCTTTTCGATTCCAGCCGATCATGTGACATTTTTATCGACCTCTCAAGGCATTGCAATCGCCATGATTGCCGTAGGTTCGCTCCTGCTTGCGTTCAGTCACCGCACATCAGGCAAAACGGCATCCAAGCAAAACACAGACGGCAAGGCGAGCGAGGCACAAGCGACTGAAAAACAAAACACAGACGGCAAGGCGAGCGAGGCGAAAACGACTGAAAACCAAGGCGCTGACGACAGATCGAGCGAGGCACAAGCGACTGAAAAACAAAACACAGACGGCAAGGCGAGCGAGGCGAAAGCGACTGAAAAACAAAACACAGACGGCAAGGCGAGCGAGGCGAAAGCGACTGAAAAACAAGACACGGAGGATGCAGCAAAGACAGCCCCAGATGTGACGCGCGAACCGTGATCACGCCCGGCGCAAGGGCAAAGCGCGTGAAAATGCCGCCGTATGCGCAAGCATAGGCGGCATGCAGCCGCCGTATGCGCAAGCATAGGCGGCCCCCCCAAAAAAATAGGCATACGCGGGGCAGCGTGTGACACGAAAAACGCCACGTACAAATCTTGTGTGAAAATTTCCGATATGGTATAGTAACGAATTAAGTTGCGCCCTAAGGCGTATGTCTTTTGCAGAGGTCATTATGGATTTCTTTTCGCGAATGTTTTCATCGATGTTCCGCTCATCGGCGAACCGTTTTAAGGATCGCGCCGTGGCTCAAGTACGCCGCAACACAGTCGGCAAAGTCCAGGCGAAAGCGATGAGTTCGATGTCGAACCTTGACAAAAAGATGTATGGCGCGGCAGACAACCTGACCGGAATGGATAAAAACAAAAAGCAGGCCGGAGGCGGCGGCGGTGGCGGCGGCGCAGGTGGCGGCGGAAAAGCTGGCGGAGCCGGAGGCGGCGGAGGCGGAAG
>JAFZFY010000369.1 GCA_017555665.1 Pseudomonadota bacterium
GTATGCCCCGGCACGGGGCATACGCGCCGGCGACGGCCTATGCTTCGCATACGTCCGTCAAAAACGCGCTGCAGCGCGCGCATATCTCCCCAAAAGCCTCATCCGAGAGCGGCATTTTGAGCCATTCGATCTCAGAGTCTGCCCGGAACCACGTCAGCTGGCGCTTCGCAAACCGCCGCGTCTCGCGTTTCGCAAGTTCGAGCGCCTCCGCATCCGAACACTCCCCGCGCAGATACATCGCGGCCTGCCGATACCCAAGCGCCTTGAGCGGCAGCTGATCCGCATCCAGACCGGCATCGAGCATCGCCTGCGTCTCCTCGATCAAACCGCTGTGCCACATCTCATCCAGGCGACGCTCGATCTTCGCGTAAAGCACCGCCCGTTCTGCCGTGCACCCGAATGCAAGCCGCGACACAAAGGACGTTTTAAAGCCATGCGCATCCTGCGATTCGCTCAGCCGCTTCCCAGTCGTCATGTACACCTCAAGCGCGCGCTCGATCCGGACCCAATCCTGCGCATAGATGCGCCCGGCAGCCACAGGATCCACGTCGCAAAGACGCGCATACATCGCCGGAATGCCCACACGGTCTCGCTCCGCGCGAAGCTCCGCGCGCACGGCATCATTGCGAGCAGGGGCTTCGATCAGGCCGTGCACCAGCGCCCTGTGGTAAAGCCCCGTCCCCCCCGATACGATGCAGCACCGCCCGCGTGATGCGATCTCACGGATCTTCTGGCGCGCATATTCCGCAAACTCTGACGCATCCATCGGCGGACCAAAGTCGATCAGGTCTATTCCGTGTATCGGCACACGCGCGCACTGCGCCGCTGTCGGCTTGTCCGTCCCCACAGCCAATGGGCGATAAACCTGCATCGAATCCACATTGATCATCTCTCCGCCCAGCGCTTCCGCCAGACGCACTGAAAAATTCGTCTTGCCGCTCGCCGTCGGTCCCACGATCTGAATGATTTTCGGCAATCTCTCCCTCGACACGCTCAACCTCTCCTGGATTATCGATGCCCAACAGCCAATTCGCTCATTGCGCTTGCGCATTCCGACTAATTTCTTCAAGACATTGGGAAAACAATTGCCCAATCTCTCTGTAAACGCTAATATCACAAACTGGTGTGTTTCGTTCTAACTAACGTCTATGCCTGTGGAGTTTTTCATGAAAAAAGTTATTCTCACGATCAGTCTTTTGCTTCTTTTCTTTACCGGACTTGCGGCAGATGCCTCCGCCAAAGACATGTCTCGTCGCTTTGGTATCGGTATCGACTCGACGATCAGTGAGTTTGCAGGTGACGGCCGCGGCATCTCGGCTGTTTACAATATCAACAAATTCTTTGGTCTTCAGGCAATCTTCGGGCTCAACGTCACCAAAGCCGAAGTGATCAATGCAACTGCAAACAATGCGATCGTCTCTGGCAAATACGACACGACCATCATTCGTTGGAACGTCTCGATCCGCGGCCTTATCCCCGTATGGATCGCCTCTGATGTCAACCTGACGGCTGTCGTCGGCTTTACGGCATCCGGCACCGCGTCTGACGGCTTCTATTCAGCCGACGAGAAGTGGTCGAAGTACAACGACGGCTACCAGTTCTCCATCGATCTCGGCCTCCGTCCCGAATGGTGGATCTCCGATAACTTCTCCATCCACACGCAGGTCGGCATCGGCATCGACATCATCACGGACAACGGTGCCGCGCTCGCCGTCGGACTCAGCAAAGAAAACGAAAACGGCTATGTCTCGACAAACGCAAGCGGTGTCAGCGTTGATTTCTTCAAAAACGTTGACCTGATGGGCATGGCCGGCTGCACGTTCTGGTTCTGATCCCCGATTTGCCCTATTCTCGCAAGCCATGTGCACGCACATGGCTTTTTTTGACCACGCATGCCGGGCTTTCGCCTCCGGCAACACGGAACAGCCATCAGGAACACGACCCTTGAATTACCGCCTGCTTTTGTTCACCGCGCTCGTGATGCTCTTCACTTCAGCGGCATGCCAGTCTGCCAGCTCCCAGAAGGCCAAGCTGATCAAGAATGTCGAGGCATACCACCGCGATCTCATCTTTGAGCGATACGATATCGCCGCCAAAAATATCAAACCGGCAGCACGCACGGCATGGCTCGACGCCATGCTCGCCCAGCACATCCGATTCACCGAGATCGAAGTCATCGCCACGGAACAATGCGACCTCACCGATGTCTCCGACCCGGAAATGAAGGACAAATGCATCGTCGTCTATTCCGATGTCCAGTGGTACGAGCAAGGCACCCCGACAGTTCGCGCGTCCAGAATGACGACAACTTGGGAATACGATCGCGACGAAAGGACGTGGTTCATTACGGAACAGAAACAGAAATAGCGCGAGCGTATCTGACGGGGCACCCGGCAGATAGCGAGCGCCTGGCCGCCGTATCGCGCCAGCGATAGGCGGCCCAAAACAGGCCACAAACCACAGACTGCAATTTCATCACACAAAAGATACAAATTGTTCTTGCGGCAAAAACTCAAGCGGCGTATAACCATAATTGCAGATATTTAAAAGCAAGATAAACATTCTGCTTTGGCGATCCATTCTGGACCGCATGGTGTGACGCGGGGTTCCTGATCCGCATTGCTGGTGTATTTTTGTACGCCTGGTTGAGAGAGACGGCTATGTCGAAGAAGCTTTTTGTTGGTGGTTTGGCCTGGGCAACGACATCTGAGGGACTGAACAGGGCTTTCGCCCAGTATGGCGAAGTCACAGATGCCAAAGTCATTACAGATCGTGAAACGGGACGTTCCCGTGGATTCGGTTTCGTGACATTTACTGATGATGCAGCCGCTGCATCTGCAATTGCAGAGATGGACGGCAAAGAACTTGATGGCCGTGCGATCCGCGTCAACGAAGCCAATCAGGAAAAACCTGCTGGTCAGCGCCGTCCGCCGCGTCGCCAGTAATCCAGTTTTAAGCCGCTCTTTCGAGCGGCTTTTTTTGTATCTTCAATGCCTTAAAGCCGCCCTCTTGAGCGGCTTTTTTTTGCGCCTGCAAGCGCCTATCGCGCCTGACAGACTCGGCGCGATCATGCCTCAATCGCGGCGCGCCATGCCTCAAGCGCATCCGGAAACGGCTCAAGCGCACGATCCAAGATGCCGTGAAGCCCCGCGATCGCCATGCCGTAGTTCGTGATCGCCGCGCCCGACATGCGCACGATGCGTATCCGCTCCAACATCTGGCGGCGCGTCCACATGCACGCCCCACAATGGATCACGAGCCGATATGCCGACAGATCCGGCGGCAATTCCTGACCGCTCACCACATCCACGCGGAGACTGTCCCCAAAGCGCTTGTGCAACCAGCCCGGAATCTTCACGCGGCCGATATCGTCCTGAATCGGATGATGCGTGCACGCCTCCGCGATCAGCACCCGGTCGTCCGCCTGCAGCCGCGAAAGCACGGCCGCGCCGCGCGCAAGCTCGCACAGCTCGCCCTTGAAACGCGCAAACAGTATCGAAAACCCCGTCAACATGATCTCCGGCGGCACCTGCGGAGACACGATGCCGAATGCCTGCGAATCCGTGATCACGAGCTTCGGCGGCTCGCGAAACGTCTCCAGCATGCGCCCGACATCCTGCTCGCTGCATATCGAACAGCGCGCATGCGCATCCAGAATCGCCCGGATCGTCTGCACCTGCGGCGCGATCAGGCGCCCTTTCGGCGCTTCCTTGTCGATCGGGATCACGAGCAGCAGATGATCGTCTGCAGATACCAGGCCATCGAGAAGCGGCTGAGATTCCGCAAATTCCGCAGGCGCGGTGCGTATCAGCGCACGATAGAGAAGCTCCATGCGCGCATCCTCGTGCGCGCATACCGACACGGCCGGGATCTTCATGCTTTCCAGCATTTCAAGAAGCGGCGCATGGTCATACAGATCGCATTTGTTCAGCACCGCAAGATGCGGGATCTGGCGTGCTTCGAGTGCCTCGTGGATGCGTTTCTCATCCTCGCCCCAGACGTTATCTGTCACGATCAGCGCCATATCACAGCGGTCAAACTGCCGCAGCGTGCGCTCCACGCGGAGCCCGCCCAGGTCGCCCTCGTCATCGAGCCCTGCCGTATCGATCAGCACGACGGGGCCGAGCGGCAGAAGCTCCATCGTCTTTTCGATGGGATCCGTCGTCGTGCCCTTGTGATCCGACACAATCGAGACCTCCTGGTGCACAAAAGCGTTCAAAAGACTTGATTTGCCGACATTACGCCGGCCGAATATCGCAATATGGAGCCTCAGGCTCTTCGGCGTTCGCTGCATCGTTTATCCTGTCACGGCAAGGCCGTGTGTCCAATAAGTCCGCACAAAGCGGACATAGCTTTCAGAAATGAGGAAAACTTCAAGCGCCGGATCCCCGGGATGCGCCTTGAGCGCGTAGGCAGGCGAAGCCGAGATCACGGCAGCCACACATGCCGCGCGCGTGCGCAAAGCATTCCGGAACTCTGTCCAGTTCGGCGCGAGGAACGGCACGCCGTCCTTGAACAGCTTGCGCTCCGTGCGCGGCAACGCGCGAAACAAATTCCTCTTCATGATCTGGGCATCGGCCGATTCGGGCTTGGCCTGGCAAAGCGCGCTGAACAGCGCATCCACATGCGCGTCATCAAGCGCGTCGATCAGGCAACCACCTGTCACCGCCTGATGCATCGCGTAAGCCGCCCAGAAATCGAATTCGACCATTTTATCCTCGCGCAAAAGCCGCTCATCAAAGATCAGCCCCGGCGTTTCCTGCAATTTCACGATGCACAGCTCATTCTTGAGCCGCTTGGCGATAAATATCTGCTTGACCTCCAGGTTCTGGCCAAACAGCTTGTAGCACCGTGTGTATGCCCAATGCGACGTGTCGAGCATGACCGGCTGAAGATGATCGTTGAACAGCTCGAACGCATACGGCGTCATCTGGCGCAGATAGCGCTGCGCATCGACGAGCTGACGCGCAAAGCCCATGTGATCGACATCGAAATAGCCACGCGGCGCGCCGCTCACGCAGCGCAGATAGAGCTCCGTGCCCTCGGGCTCGGCACCGGCATCGCGCACCGCCGTCACAGCGGCAAGCGAGATCTCATCCCCGGTCTGCTTGAGCACATCGAGGAACGGCTCAAAGGCATCTCTCAGGCCGATGTTGCGCGTCAACGTGCGCCGGAACTCGCCTACGGCGCTCTCAAGCTGCCCCGCACTCGTCAGCGCCTGCGCCCGTGCGAGATAGGCCCAGTCCGTATTCTGCGAATCGTGAATGATCTCCGAGAGGAACGCCAATGCCTCGCGATGCTGACGATTGGCCACGAGCAACGCAGCGACACACCCACGGTAACGCGCGATCTGCTCCACATTTCCCTGCTGCGAAAGCTCGCGCTTCGCCACATCGATCAGACGACCAAGCTCGTTATGTTCCCGATAGTCTTCGACAAGCGCGTCAAAATCCTCGCGATGATCGATCACGGCCTCAATCGCCTGACGCTCATACATCGTGCGGATATCGTGAGACCAGCCTGCCTCACGCGCCACATGCGTGAACGCCATGCGCGCATGACGCGCCTCAAGCGTCGTCTCATCACGGCTGATCTCCTCAAGCGTAGTCTTCGCATCCATCCAGTTGCGCTCCGAACACGCGATATCATACAAGAGCCTCAACGCCGCGATGTCGTGCTCGAACTGCATCAAATGGCGCTTCAAGATGCGCTTGGCATGATCGGGCTGCTGCAGCTGATGGATCAGGATATCCGCCAGTTTCAAGTTGATCTGACGTTTCTTATCAGGCGTATCTGAGACGCGCGAGAGCTGTTCGAGCGTCTCGACGGCCTCGCTCCAACGCGACTGCACGATCAGCAGTTCCGAAAGGCTCGACAACGCCTCGACATCATTCGGAGCCTGCTTGATAATGCGCGTGAGTGACAGGCTTGCGGCCGGCGCGTCATTCAGGTTCTTCGCCAAAAGCTCCGCCTGTTTGCGCAATATCTCGATCTGCGCCGCGCCTTCGGGCAGCACCGCAATCGCCCGCGAATAGATCACGCCGAGCTGCTCGTAACGTCCAAGACGCTTGTGAAGCTGCTCGCTGAGATGTATCGCCGGCATACACGCCGGTTCCAAAGCGAGCAGCCGGTTCAGGCTCATGATCGCCTGATCGTCTTTCTTGAGCGACTGCGACCACAGCTGGGCCGCCCAAAGGCCGTATTCCGTGCGGTTTCCGCCGTATGACGACGCATCCGAAAGCCTGTCCGCAATACATGCAAGGCTGTACATATCGCCACCGTCTTCGGCGATATGCGCAAGCGTCACAAGCGCAGGCAATGCCCGCGAATCGAGCTTCAAGCATTCCTGCGCGATGCGCACCGCGTGATCCGTCTGATCATCATCGACATAGGGCACCAGCGAGCTTTTGAGCGCCTGCAATCGCGCTTTCGGGGAACTCTCTGTCTGCGCAAGGCGTTCCCTGAAATAGCCGAGCGCCTTCCAGTCCTCCGACACAGCCGAAAAATGCTCGAGCATCCAGAGCGTCCGGCGGTCTGAATCCTCACGGACCAGCGAATGCATCAGTACACGGCGCGCGATCTCATAATCCTCGTCCACCCATATCGAACGCATCGCCGCCTCGCGGCTCAGTGCCATTGCCATCCACTTATCCTGCGTCTGCGCGGCATAGCGTTCGAGCCAGGCGGTCTCATCCTCGGTTCCCATAGAACGCAGACAGCGCAACACATCCGCACGCAGGCATGTCCCATAGCGGAAATTCAGGCTGCGCTTGAGCAAAAGGCAGATCTGAGATGCCGTCTTCGCATCTTCCGAATCTATCGACATACTGCGGACAAGCCCTGCCTCGACCCAATCCATCAGCGCAAGGCATTCTTCAGACATCCCGGACAGTTTCGCGCGAAGATCGCTCAACACGGGCAAAACCACAGACGGCGCCTCCTGCGCCAGCTTGTCGATCAAATACGACAACGCACACGAGAGCACAGGCTTTTCTTCCAGATACTTGAGCCGCGCGTAGAGCGTGCCAGACGAATGCTTCATACAGAAAGTCTGTATGTCGAGCATCATCTCGAACATCACGTCAGCTTCAGGCCTTGTTTCGGCGTGCTCCATGTCAGACACGGCGGCCTGATCCTCTGAAATATCTTCAGAAATCACGGCGAGATCGGGATCCGTCCTCACGGTATCGACGGGGCCCGGACTGCGGCGCGCGCACCGCTCGACATTATCGCGGATCACGCGGACGGCATCCTCCCAGCGTTCAAGCGATCTGAGCAGTTCCACATACAGGCGCAGATGGTAAGCGCCTAAAGGCGCAAGCTGCATGGCCTGTTCAAACCAGGTCACCGCACTTTTCGCATCGTCCAGCTTCAGGGATGCCCATGCATTCTCACAGGCCGATTCCGCACGCCGTTCAGTCGATGTCTGAAAGCCGGCGCGCCATGTGTTCGACAATATGAGCAGATCATACCGCCGATTCCGAAGCGCCATATCGTGCAAAAGCACGACGGCAGGCACATAAGTCGGCGACTTTTCATGGATCGCCCGGAGGCTTTCCACCGCCCCTTCAAAATCATTCAGAAGCCGATCCTGGATCCGCGCCGCCTCCAGTTTCCACATCAATGCCTCATCTTCATCTGCCGTATCATTGGCAAAACCGATCAGGCATTCAAACACGCTTTCATACTGCTGGAGATGCATCGCCAGCTTGAGACGTTTCCAGCCCAGATCACGCGACACGCGCATGGCAGGCATGCGCTGAAGGTACTGCATCGCGATCTCAGGCGCGTGCAGGCGTTCCGTCAGCATAACGATCAAGTCGCCCAACAGCGCATCATGCGTGCCCGGATCCTTTGTAGACATCGCCCAGTCTTCCAAAAGATGGGCATGCGCCGTGTGATCTTCAGTGACCTCGTAGCCATTGTGCATGCGCCATTTGCCGAGCGGAGACGCGATCCCCGAAAAAGCCTTGATGGCAGCCTCGTGATCTTCATGCATCCAAAGCGCGTCCCCTTGAAGCCACGTCAGTGCATCCGAATCCCATTTGGCGCGGCCGTTCATGCGTCCGAGCACTTCCGCTCGCTTGTCCCAGTCGCCATGCGCCTCGTACAACGCAGCCAGGCGAGCATCTGCTGCATCGCCACATCCCGCCTCCCCTGCTTTGATCAGGGCAGATATCGCCAGTTCGGGAGACTCCAGAGCCTCGGCGGCATCAGCCACAGCGAGCCAGTGCGCGGCTTTCGTGCCGGCATCCGATGAAAAGCCGATCAGTTGCTGTTCAAGCTCGATATCTTTCTGATAATTGCCCGTAAGCCGGCAGGCATCCGCTGCCAGCCTGGTCACGGCATATTTGTCCGACAGTTTTTTCTGCGCCTCAAGCAGATAAAAGCTGCTCCGCTCATGCTGCCCCAGACACGACAAAATCACACCGGCACGGCGATAAAACTCACCCGAAAGTTCTGAATCCTCAAAGATCTGCGCCGCCTGCGCATACGCCTGCGCGGCTTCCGCAAACTTGTTGAACTTTTCATTCAGCACCGCATAGCGAAGCAGCACATACGGATTGGAACGATCCGCCTGCACGGCCTGTTCATAACACTCGAGCGCGCGCGTTTCCTGCCCGTGTGCTTTCAGAATACTGCCCGAAAGGTCATACAATACGGCGCGTTCCGACGGCGTGCCCATGATCTTTGCCAAGGATTCGGAAAACGCCTGCTGCGTATCGACATTGCCGAGCCACAGACCGGCATAGAGCGCGCCGACACATGTCGGATCAATCGAAAGCGCACGTTCGACATATTTCATCGCATCATCCGGGGCATCTGCCACAATCCACAGCAGATCGGATGCCGTCAGGCACAATGCCACAGCTTCATCCTGCGTGTTGCCAAGCGTCAGTTCATGCTCGATCAGCACAAGCGCCTCGCGCCAAAGACCGAGCTTGAGCATCAGGCGATGCGCCGACGAATGCACCCAGCCCGCATCCGGGCATAACGCCACCGCAAGCCTCAGGTCACGAACAATCACCTCACAAGGATTTTCATCTCGGTCATTCGCATACGCCGCATCCAGAAGCAGACCGGCTGCCGCCTCGCGATCCGATCGGTAAAGCACCTGCGCTTCACGGCGATAGACTTCCGCTGTCTCTTCGCCTTCTCCCGCAGGTGCAAAAAGCCCCGTCTGAATGTCTAATTCTGATAATGCCGCCATTCCCATACCTCCCCTATGGACCAAAACGCCGCTACCCTATGAGAAACAGCGCATCCGGGCAAACGATCGATCTTTATACCGCTCAACCTATCCCCCGGCATAACAATCCCTTGCGAAGCCGCATCCGCACGCTCCGTCTTCTTCAGGCCGCCACATGGCCCGCCTGATAGCTCCGGTCACACGCCCTCAGGATATAAATATCTCTCTATTGCAGATCTCTTCGACCTGATTTCGGATCGATTCCACCGAACCGCGAAGCGTGCATGCCGCCGCATTCTTATGGCCGCCGCCTCCAAAGCGCGAGGCGATCTCCGACACATCGATATTCCCGCGCGAACGGAAGCTCAGACGATACAAATTGTCCTCAAGCTGCGTCAGGAAAATGCTCACCTCAACCCCGTGTATGCTCCGCGCATAGTTGATAAACCCGTCCGTCATCGCGCCAGAACAGTGGCATTTTTTCAGCATCTGGCGATTGGCATGAAGACATGCCAATCGGCCGTCACGCGATATCCACAATGTCTGGAGCACTAGCCCCAACAGCCGCATCTTTTCTGCCGGCACATTCTCGTAAATGTGAGACGCGATATCCCAAACATCGATGTCTGTCGCCAGAAGATAAGAACACACGCGCATCGCATCCGCAGAGGTCGAGGTATAGCGGAAAGATCCCGTATCCGTAATGATCGACGTATAAAGCGCCGCCGCGATATCCTTCGACAACGAAACATCCAGCGCACGGCAAAGGTGGAACAAAATCTCACCGACCGCCGATGCCTTCGAATCATGAAGATTCACCACACAATCGGTATAGGGCACGCTGTGATGATCGATAAACACGCGCGGACAAGTCAGCTTGTCATGCGGAAACTTGCGCCCCAAAAGCGACGGATCCGCACAGTCCAGCACAATCAGCATATCGAAATCATACGAAGAAAGCTCACGGACGATATGCTCCGCACCCGGCAAAAATGTAAACGTATCCGGTATCTCATCGACATTGAACACGGTCACATCCTTGCCCAATGCGCGCAAGATATGCCACATCGCCACGGCAGACCCCGCCGCATCGCCGTCCGGACGACAGTGCATCGAGACCAAAAATTTCTGCGCCCCATGTATCAGAGGCACGAGCTTGTCTAAATTCGGCTGAAGATGTGCTAAACGGTCAAACATAACGCGTCACTTTATAAATCTCACTCGATACATGCCAGACATGCGCCTGCACACATGCCCACGCATTCGGGCTTCACGCCCGCATCCGCGCTGCCCCCAACAATATCAGGCCAACGCTACCCTTCGCTTCCCATCTGGCCATCCGCTCTCAGCTTGGCCAATAGCGCATCCATGTGCAGACCGTTCTCGTATGCATCGTCATAAAAGAATTTCAAATTCGGCACACGGCGCAACTCGATTTCCTGACCGATGATTGAACGAAGATAAGGCGTCGCCGCAATCAGGCCGTTCAAAATATCATTGCGGTCCGCTTCTTTCGGACACAGCCAGCGCACCGATGCAATCGAGAGGTCGGACGACATCGACACATCCGTAATTGTGACCTGAAGCAGACGCGGATCCTCCGCGTCCTCAAACAAAGCACCAGAAAGCACGCGAAGCACCTCGCGCGCCACTTTTTCCTGTCTGTATTTTGCCATTGTAAACCTAAATTCCCATCAGATGACGGCGCAAGCGCCGTCCTCATCTCATTTGTCGAGCACTGCCTTCACGACAGCATCCGCAGTAATGTTGAAGTGTTTGTAAAGAAGTCCCGCCGGTGCAGAAGCGCCATACGAATCCATGCCGATGAACTTGCCTTCGTCGCCGATAAACTTTTCCCAGCTCATCTCGCACGCGGCTTCCACCGCAACGCGGTTCTTCACGCCAGGCAGCAGCACAGAATCGCGATATTCTTTGGTCTGCTCCCAAAACAGTCTGTGCGCAGGCACGCTCACGACGCGACCTTTCTTGCCCTGCGCCTTGAGCTGCGCATACGCATCCAGCGCGATATCGACCTCAGAGCCCGATGCAAGAATGATATACTCGGGTGCGTCATCGCTCACGAGCGTATAGGCGCCTTTCTTGAGGTTCTCGGCCGACGCATACACGGTCCTATCGAGCGTCTGGCAGTTCTGACGCGACAGCGCCAAGCCCACCGGACGTTCCGACGAAACGGCATATTTGAACGCCTCAAGCGTCTCATTCGCATCGTTCGGACGGATAAACACGAAATCGGGAATCGCGCGAAGCGATGCAAAATGCTCCACCGGCTGATGCGTCGGGCCATCCTCGCCAACGCCAATCGAGTCATGCGTCCAAACCCAGAAGGCATGCGCTTTTTCGAGCGCACCCAAACGGATGCAATGGCGCATATAGTCGCTGAACACGAGGAACGTCGCGCCATAAGGAATGAAACCGCCATAGAGCGCCATCGCGTTCACGATTGAAGCCATCGCGTGCTCGCGGATACCGAAGAACAGGTTGCGTCCAGCGCGGTCCGCCTTCGAATAGTCGCCAGAACCTTTCACATAGGTCTTGTTCGATTCGTGCAGGTCAGCGCTGCCGCCCATCAGTTCGGGCAACGTCGCATGAAGTGCCGCCAAAACCTTGCCGCCAGCCGCGCGCGTCGCCATCGGCTTGCCCGCTTCAAATGCCGCGACCTTGTCCCAACCTTCGGGCAGTTCGCCACGCATACGGCGCTCAAATTCCGCCGCAAGCTCAGGATATTCCGCGCGATACGCCTCAAAATCGGCTTTCCAAGCATCGTATGCCGCATCATGCTTCGCCACGCGCTCACGACGGCTCGCGTCCACGCGCTCGGGCACAAAGAACTGCGCATCTTCCGGCCAGCCATAAGCCGCTTTCGTCAGGCGGATTTCTTCCGCACCGAGCGGCGTGCCGTGAACCTTCGACGTATCCTGCATGTGCGGGCTGCCAAAGCCGATATGATTGCGCACCGCAATCAGCGTCGGGCGCTCATGCTGTGATTTGGCAAGCGTAATCGCCGCATCAATCGCCGCGAGATCCGTGCCGTCCGTCACGCGCAGAACGTTCCAGTTGTGCGCCTCAAAGCGCTTGCACACGTCTTCCGTAAAGCTGACATCCGTCGTGCCGTCAATCGTGATGTGGTTGTCATCATAAAGCACGATGAGCTTCGAAAGCCCCCAGTGGCCCGCCAGCGACGCCGCCTCGGCCGAAATGCCCTCCATCAGGCAGCCGTCGCCGCAAATCGCATACGTGTAGTGATCGACAATCGCATGCCCCGGCTTGTTATAACGCGCCGCAAGATGCGTCTCCGCAAGCGCAAAGCCCACCGCATTCGCAATGCCCTGACCAAGCGGTCCCGTCGTCGTGTCGATGCCAGGCGTCACATGGTTTTCGGGATGGCCCGGCGTGATGCTGCCAAGCTGGCGGAACTGGCGGATGTCGTCCAGGCTCACAGGATACCCATTCAGGTGAAGCAGCGCATACAGCAGCGACGAAGCATGGCCGTTCGACAGCACGAAACGGTCGCGGTTCGACCAACCAATATGGTTCGGCGCCAAACGCATGTGACGGCTCCACAACACATGTGCCATCGCCGCGCATCCCATCGGCGCGCCCGGATGCCCCGAATTGGCCGCCTGAATCATATCCATCGCAAGTGTGCGAAGCGTCAGCACATTCAGCTGGTCAATGTCGATATTTGCTACTTTTGCATTCCATTCTGCCGTCATCGTTTGTCTCCCGAAACAGAAAAAATCAGAAAAGGCGGCACCAGACCGCCAGAAAAGCGCCCGTATCTTATGCGTTTTACCCTGATTTTTCCATCTCTATTATATCGTTCGTTTTTGAACCGCAAATTTTGGAGCGGCCGCTATCGGCTGCGCCGATACGCGACACGCCATAGCCGTGTCACGACACGGCTCTACTCGCCTATGCTTACGCATACGGCTCGTTTGCGCCCGGCTATGCCTGCGGCATACGCCGGCGCGTATCGCCAACGGCGATAGCGACGGCACGCGTGCCGTATGCGCAACGCGCATAGGCCGCGCCCCCCACAAAACCATCCCCCCATGTAGACAATATGTAGTGACCTCACGTTGCATCTCTCGTGGATTTACCTGTAGACTGCATCGTGTGAAATAACCCGCGGTAACAGGGTTTACCGCACTGCAAGGAGGTCACTAATATGTCTTATAGCACAATCTTCGTTGGA